>NZ_LOCO01000029.1:0-49137 GCF_001574445.1 Marinobacter excellens LAMA 842 | reverse complement strand
ACTTCGGAGTAAGAAGAGAAACCCCGCGTCGCTACGCTCCGATGGGTGGCAGCCTTGCTCCGGTCCGGGTGGCAGGCTTCACATGGAATGGGTGGCAACCTTCAGCGGTTTACGCAACCTGGAGGCGGTCCGGGATTATTTGCGAGAGCACCACCCGGAGCTGGCAAGCGGCCAGCGAGGATTGACGATGACAGCCGAAGAGGTTGCCCAGCTGGTCGACAAGACCTGTCAAACCGTTGAAGGTCGTGCGGTCAAAGACAGGCAGCATTATCTCGTGAAGCTGCTGGATGAAGGGGTGAAAACCCGGAATTGGCAGCTGCCTGTCCCGATGCCTGTGCAGAGCGTCCAGATGTTTTCCTCGTTCACCACCCCTGACATGGGAGCCCGATTGGCCGACTACGACCGTATAAATGATGCGTTCCTGGCCAGCCTGGAGAGTGCCGCTCCTGAGCTGCCAGCCGAAGAGGCCATGGCGAGGGATGCTGGTGAGTTACTGTACAGCCTGGTTTTTCATAGTGGCGTTACCGCGCGTCGATGGTTCAACCGGCTGAGTGAGGCGATCCGGCAGGGTGCCGGTAGCGCCGGTGATTACACATGGCTGGAATTGGAATCGACCTCGCTTGGCGGGCGTACCCGTCCCTCAACCGACACCTGCCGTAGGGTCATTCTGGCGCCTATCACCGAACTGCTGCTTCGACGCTGGTACCTGCGCTGGGGCAGCAATTGGCCAGAGGTAAATGAGGTAAAAGGTAAGGCGTCTCCGGATGAGGAACTGCTGACGCGCTTTGTCGGTGGGCTCATTGAGGCAAACCGGATTACCTTGAACCGGCCGTTGCATGTTTTTGCGGTTGCCGAGGCAAACCTGGTCATGGTCGCGCCAGGTTTCCTGGTTCACTACGCCCGAACACCTGACCTGGGCGCTTCTTTGCCATTGTCTAACTGGATGCGATTGTTGACCGGTGGGACGGTGGTCCAACCTGCACTGCAAGCATCTCAGGCCGAACGTGAGAACGAGATGGTCGGCTCTCCGGCTCTCATCATTCCTGAATTCCCGTTGACCGACCAAAAACCATTTTTCAAACGTCTGATGAAGCGGGTGCGGTTCCTGGCATCTGAAGCGTTGACCGCCCAGGGGGCCAGGACGGAAAGGCAACGGAGGGATGTATTGGCAACGAAAGCGGAGGTGTTCAAAACGCTCGACAAAATTGCAGAAGAGAAGGGGTGCTCCATTCTGGTGCAGTTGATGTGTCACTACGTTCGAGCGCTTCTGAGAACCGACGAGAGTGTGTCACCGGCCTTGCAGCAAAAGATTCGCAATCTTCAACACCTGGAACTTTTGCTGCCCTATGCAACTGACATTCCGAACCCTGAAAGCCTGGACTCGGATGAGTGGCAATCGATCTATGAGACGGTGGTGAGCGGCTTTCCCGGTAACGGTGGAGCACTCAGACAGACATTATCCGAGTGGCACGAATTTCTTCACCGATATTACGGAATGCCTCGTATCCCAATGGAGGAGGGCTCAGGCTATGGCGTCGACGCGGCAATACTGACGCCTCTGGAGTATCACCGGGCAAAGAGCTTTTTGTTGGCTCGTGCCGACGATGAGCTGGCGGGAATACAGCTGGCCCTGTTGATTATGGGGTTCCGTTGTGGGCTTCGGCGAACCGAGTGTTGGGCCCGGCAATACGGAGATTTCCATGGCCTCGGGGATCCTACCGTTAACGATCCCGAGCTGCTCGTACGCCCCACCAAAATTGCCGGCGTAAAGTCGGACGCGGCAATCCGCCGACTTCCTTTACGCTTGCTTTTAACCGGAGATGAACTGGAGTGGTTGACCGGGTTTGTGAATGGGCGCAAGTTGCGGCGCGCCAACGATGAGGCGCGTGACGCCTTGTTCGAAGATCCAGTCAGCGGAACCTTTCGAATCCAGGAAAAATGGGCGTTTGATGGGCTGACGGCCCTACTCAGATCCGTGTCGGGTGATGAAAATATACGTTTTCACCATCTGAGACACAGTTTTGCAACGCTGACCTTGCTGCGATTGCTGGAGCGCAAACCTTTTGACCTCTTGCCGGAAACTTGGGTTCGGTCGAATGACGTAGAACTCATGCCAGCCGTGCACGGCTCAGGCAACACGGTGAATGCTGGAGTCGCTAACGCCTGGCGGCCGCTTTCTCAGCTGGCTCAGTGGATGGGCCATTCGAGTGAAAGGGTGACCCTAAAAAGCTACACCCACCTGCTGGATCTCGCACTTCGCCAGTACTTGCTTAGCGATGATCGGTCTTACACGATTGCACAGCAGCAAGCGCTTCTAGACAAAACGTCAGGTGCACTTGAACGATTCCGGCACCGTTCACAGCTAAAGGACCGAGTGACACCCGGAATAATATTGGCAGCTGTGGCTCGAATACCTGCGAAAGGCCTGATGGCGCTTCCGAAAATCAGCGATAAAAAGAAGGAATTGCCACCCGTTGTTAACCGGGTGGCCGAAGACATCAATCCGCTGCTGCCGTATCGGGTTTCGTGCCAGGTTTTCATTCGGACGCAGGCGCAGCTTCATGAGCCCCTGCCTGTGGCATTGGAGAAAACGGCGGCCCAGTTGGATCTGGATTTGCCGATCGTGCAGCAGTGGTATGAGCGCTCGGCGTTGCTGATGAACAGCTCTACTGGCATGACCGGAACACCCTCACCGACTCGAAAGCTTGGCATTCGGTTGAGTTTTTCGTTGAGACCGAAATCAGAGCTAGCTAACACCGAATTGTATAAGGCCTTTACGCTGATTTTTCGGGCACCGGAATTACCGACCTATATCAGCCCTCCCCAATCGAAATCCGCGTTTCAGGAGTGTATGCAGTTCTTCAAATGGCTGTCTGACTGGATGGCCGAAGACCCGGAGTCTGGGCGACGAGCGCTTATTGCCGCAGCCGAGAGCGTGCAGCGGAGTAAGGCTCCGCTCCGGCCCCTGGGAAGGTCAAGGCAGATTGCCTTTATGGCTCTGATGAAGAAGTTTCGCCTCGGAGCAAGGGCTACTATTACGCTGACGGTCAAAGAAGAGAACAGAAAAGCAGCTTTAAAGTTCTGGGGACAGAGCTTGGGTGTTGCGCAAAACGCCATCATTATCCGGCCGGCCGAGGACATAAGAATCCCTAAGCATGGCAATGTCAGCTTTGATTGGAAAGCCCCGCACAAGCTTGGCA
Organism: Marinobacter excellens LAMA 842; assembly: GCF_001574445.1. NCBI lineage: Bacteria > Pseudomonadati > Pseudomonadota > Gammaproteobacteria > Pseudomonadales > Marinobacteraceae > Marinobacter > Marinobacter excellens. Next base: position 45,937 of record NZ_LOCO01000029.1, on the reverse strand, counting down.
AATACCTTTGGCCCACCATTCGGTTTGTGGTGTTCACCGGGTGTGTGCTGTACGACGCAGTGCCTGAGAGTTTCCGAGACGGGAGCTTTGATGCTGACACGCTGGATGATGAAAGTGAGAAGGGCGCCGTCCCTGGCTAAGATGTTCACGCTATTGAGTGTTGGAGGAAAGATCTAACGACTCCACGATCAGGCGGCCTCCCGAAGGAAATCTCAGCAGCTTCAGGCTGGCGGTCACTCGGTTGCCTAATACCGGTACGCCAGTCTGAACTGCCTGAGCCTGCGCGAGATAAGCCATCACCTGTCGTCCGCGACAGTGCAGGGTTAGTTGATAAATGGTTTTCTGAGTGCGAGCTGACTGGAACGGATGCACTCCGAGAACCGTAAACTGATCCCTCCAAAAGGCTAGATGAAGGCCCGCAGTGTCAATCGCCGGATTGGCCATTAGTATGTCCTCCATTCATGCTCCAGTTCCTGAAGCCGGTTGATCAGCATTGGAAGAGAGTCACGGCCCGCTTCCAGATTCTGCTTAACGAGTTCGCAGTACACCCAGGTTTCCATCGCCTCCTGGTTGGTGCGTTCTCCTCCCAGACCAAGGATGGCCACCAGATGACAGCCCTCTTGCAGGATGCCCATGGCCACACACAGGCTGCTAGCCAGATTACGAACGGTGCGCCGTTCGGCAGGTATCAGACGGTTCAACGGCATGGCCGCCAATAACATCAGCTCAGACCTCATCGCTTGCTGCCTCCTCTTCCGGTGTTACCTTGGCCTCGAACTCATTGATCAACAGCCGCTCAAACGCAGAACCATCCCGACGGGTCAGGTTCGGCACATACCGGCTATAAACCCGGAACAGCATTTCGGTCGTAGTGTGCCCCATCTGCCGGGCAATCCATTCCGGGTTCTCGCCAGCGGCCAGCCACAACGTGGCGGCAGTGTGGCGGGTCTGGTACGGCCGGCGCTTTCGTAGGCCCAGATGGCTGAGCAGGGGGTACCACACCCGCTTGGTGACGTTGTTGTGCTCAAGCGGATTGCCTGCGCCATTACAGAACACAAAAGTGTTGTTGCCGGTGGCCTTGCGCTGATCCTTCAGGGCGTCGTAGACCAGTTGAGGCATTTCAATGTGCCGGTAGCTGCCGTCGGTTTTGGTCTGCTCGATCTCGCCATTCACCAGTGCCTGGCGAACCAGAATCTGCCGGCGTTGAAAGTCGACGCAATCCCACTGCAGCCCGTCGATCTCACCGGTCCGAAGACCGGTAAAGAAGCGAACGGTGTAGTAGTTCCTGAAGTCCGCCCGAACCGTGGCGAGAATCAGCCGAACTTCCTCCAGCGAAAACGGCTCCACATCGGACCGCGGCACCTTCAGTGATTTGATCCCCTGAAAGGGTGAGGTAAACTCAAATCGGTTGGCTGCCTCTCCCAGAATCATGCGCAAAGGCGTCATGATGCGGTTGATACGGCTGGCGGAAAGTGGCTTTTTGCTCCGGGTCTGAACTTTGGCGAGGGACGCCCGGAACGAAAGAATTTCCTGCCTGGTGATGTGGCCAACCTCCTTCTCCCCAAACTCCGGGATCAGGTAATTCTTCAGAGTGCCTTCGATGGTGGTGATGTGCGACTTTCGCCACTGCACCCGCATCTCATCCATCCAGGTTTCACAAAACTCACTGAACAACGGCGTGTCGTGAGCTTCGCGAGAACGCCGGAGCTCTGCTTGCCTCGTGAACTCCTGGGCTTTGGGGCTGTTTGGGAAATATTTGTGGTACTCGAAAGTGCCCAGTGTGATTTCCGCTTCGATTCGTTTGAGAATCGCCTGGAGTTTTTTCCGGTTTGCGGGCGTGTTATCAAGAGCGGTCTGCTCTCGGCAGCGCTTACCTCGAAAATGGAAATCGAAAAACAGCTTCTGTGTTGCTTCGCGTACTCGAATGCTAGCCATGCATACGTCCTCCGTTGGCCATAGGAATAGAAAGTGAGTGGTGGCCGGAGTGCAGCGCCATATCTCGCTGGATGGGCTCCCACATGTAAAGAATTTTCCGGCCGCCAAACGGCCGAATGTAATGAACGCCTTCGAGGAGCACGGAGTCTTTCAGGCGCTCGCGAATCGTCCGGGCTTCATAGCGAATCCGTTCTGCAAGCTCTTCGGTGGTCAGGTATTCGGTAGTGTTCATATGTTTCTCCTAGGCTTTCTTTGTAGCGTACAAGCTACATATTAAGCCTATTTTCGACGCTGTCAACAGTCTTTTGTAGGTTTTAATCATCATTGGATGCGGGTTTGCGTCTTATGAGGTATCATCGCTACACACTCAAAGGCCTGCCGACCATGATCAGATTTCGTCTAAAAGAACTAATCGCAGAGAAAGGATTTCAAGAAAATCGAAGGGTTACGCTGGATGAGGTTTCGAAGGAGACTGGAATCCACAGGACGACGCTATCCAAAATTGCGAACCAGCGTGGCTATAACACGACGACAGAAATCCTGGACAAGCTTTGCATCTACTTTGGAGTGGAGCTGCAAGAAGTGGCACAGCACGTTGAAGAGCCAGAAGATGGTGATTGAGAACCATCGGAAGGAAATCTTGTAAATTTCACCATTGGTGCAAGAGTCACCAAGAGCTGGATGTTCGACGCCAGCCAACGCTGCGGGTACATCAGAACGAACGTTTAATTGTTGAGTTTATTAACTTTTCCCACCTTTCTATACCTCCCCTCCAGGGGGTGAGGTTCTAGCTTCCCTCGTGAAATCTCGCTATGGTAGTCTCAATGACCTTTGGTCGTTTTTCTAAAAATTATAATCACTCGCGGTACCACCGGACGGTTAAGGACATAGCGTGCAGTTCAAACGGTTGCTTGACACCCTGGCTCGGTCGTCAGCTCAAGCGGTTACAACGCTGGGGGCGGGACAAAAAGAGCAAGACGAACTAAAAGAGTACCTCTACGTCGAAACGAGGATTGAGAAAGACTTCAGAGATCTTCTGAATTCGAACCTTTCGTCAGAAAGTGTCATCTTCTTGTGTGGCTCTTCCGGTGACGGAAAGTCTGAAATTCTAAAACGCTATTACGAGACCTACTCAGACAGAATCAGGTTTCACCTAGATGCTACTCATGCGTTTAAACCCGATCAAGATGCAATTGAAGCGTTAGACCAGCTCTTTGACGAGCACCGTGAGTCGGACAAGCCGCTGGTCATTGGAATAAATGTCGGGATGCTATTTAACTTTGCATCTCAAGGACATCCCCGCCACGAAAACATCAGGAGTGCCATTGAATCCTACCTCCAAAGTGGGGACGAAATTTCAGTCTCATACAAGTTCCTTAACTTTGAACAGTATCCGAAATTCAGTATTGAGGACGGAAAGACCGGATCGAGCTTTATCAGTGAATTGTTTTCGCGCGTAGTTGCCTCCAATGAAAAAAATCCGCTACATCTTGCATATCTGGATGCGGTGCGAACGAATCCCAGCACTCTGACTCTGAACTATGAGTTACTCAAACACGAGCAGGTGCGTGATCGGATAGTCCACTTGCTTCTTTCTGCTAGATTGAAATTTGATCAATTTCTTTCTGCGCGGGCTCTGCTCGATTTCGTTCACCATTTGATTTGCGGACCCAGCTTGCTTTTCAACAATCTATTTGTGGCTGGTCACAATGACTTGAGTGATGTTATCAGCCATTTTGACCCATGCACGATTAGGTCTCGGAGTATTGATCAGTTCCTCATTCAGCATCCTCTAGGTATCAGAGAAGAGGCTTTCGATGAGTTCCAGAATTCAGTGCAGGAAGCCCTAGGCATAGTCGACATTGAGTCGGCTGGTTGGTTACGATTTTTCTACCTTTTTCAAGATATCGCCATTGGAAATAACTTTCATGAACGTTTCAAAAAGGATTTTGAACAGCCGCTTTACGACAGATACATTGAGATTTGGCGTTTACATAAAAGTTATGATGGAAGCGCTGAGGAGCGTCAAAATCTGAGAAGTTTCTATAAGGATGAGCTTGTATATGCACTGGTTCGATTTGGAAACAGGTTGGATCCGTCATTAACTGCAAAACAGCATTTATTTTTGTGCTCCAGAAACGGCATCTTTATTTCGGCAGTTGCCGATATTAAGCCTGACCTCAAAAGAATTGAAAATGAAGAGATGGCAAATATCCACGAGTTTCCGGTTTGCCTTAAGGTTGGTGATGAACCACTTCAAACGTTTAATGTAAACCTTAGTTTTCTTGAGCTGGTTTCTAAAATAAACGATGGGTACAGGCCGAATAAGCACGATAAGAATACGATTGTGATTTTGGAGGAGATCGTCGACGACGTAATAAAAGTCGTCATTCGTTCAAACAAGCTGATGCTTTCGGATGGTAGACAACACGTTTATCTTACGAATGAAATTGAAGACAGTGAGATCGTTGTCGGAGGTGTCGAGTGAGTATTTCCGATAACTTGTTTGCGCTGGATGAACAAGAAATTCAGAACAAAAACTTCGTTAACCATTTTCTGCCATTTCGGTCTCAGTCGTCTGGCCTTGATTTTGAAGCAATAGCTGGAAGCATTTTGACGGTGGCTTTTCAAAAGCGGCTTGAGAAAGGCTCAACGTTAGAGAGTTTTAAGTCCTCAGTTTATGGTCGCTTACAGTATAAGCTAACGGACAAAGAAATTTTCCCTCTTATTGAAAAGATGTATTTCGATAATGAAGCGGCAGGTTTGTTTAAAGTTTCTCCGGAATTTCTAATTGCCAAAGCCGCTCAGGCTGAGGCATCTACTAATAAACATGTTGCGCAAGTTTTTATCGGCTTCATTCGTGACTCGAATCGAAGATTTCCGAAACTCAGCAGTGAAGTGAATTTCCTAGAGCAAGAGCTTGTTGAAGCGTTCCATCAGCAATTGACTGATTGTAATGAGGATCCCGTTGAGAGGCCTTATTTGCCATTTATGTCAGAGCTCTTTTCCCAGGATCTTGGCTTTCTTTTGGAGCACCCCGGATATTTCTTAGACAACCTTAGAGCATTTTTTAGCCTTTATACCTTTTTATATAGCTCCCAGTTGGCATTGAACATCAATGGTTGGACGGAGCAGCCTGCTAGTAAACCACTTTTTTTCATTCTTGATACCGAGAAGGCTAGCTTAGAGCGGAATCAGGTTAGAGAAGCTTTTCGTCACCTGAGGACGAAAGCTTTCGATCTATTCCCGGTTCTTTCTATGCTTGAATATCTGAATCAACCGAAGAATAGGAAAGCGATAAAGTTTCCTCTTTGGAAGATTTTTTTAGATATAAACGAGATGGATACGTTACAGCGTAATAGCATTAATAGCTCGCTGATAAGGTTCTGCGAAAAGTATCGAGAAAAAAGAAAATTTCCACCTCTTGAAGAATATCCTCAATCAACGAAAGAACTGATTGAGATTCTCAGTAGAACTGCCAAGGAAATTTTTGGGACAAAAGGTACGAACCAACACGCTGTAAACAATAAATTTGTGAACGCATTTGAGAATGAAATTGCTCCACACTTTGTCCAGGTGAGGGGGCGCTCAGGAAGAGTGCTGACAATTTCTCAAGATTATCTACTCCTTCTCACAAACCTGGCTATCGGCAGTAGAAAGCAGATTCAGTTCCAAGAGCTGCTTCAGGAGTTTAGAAAACGTGGGGTCTGGTTCGACAGACAGTCAGAGCAAGCGATCATCAGGTTTTTGGAGCGAATTGGTAATGTCGAGCGAATGAGCGATAGCGGAGATGCGGTTTATGTCCGAAAAACACTTTGAAGCCTTCTTGGTAAGTAATCTACGTGGTTGGCTTCAGTCCCGGATAGAAGCGGGCGCCCGGTATCAGTTCAAATCACCAGACCCAGACAACACAATACGTCTTGTTTCGGAGTTGTTAGAACAGTGTGATGGTCGACTACATTATGGCGAGCACGAACTTTCATATCTCCAGATTAATGATGTGCGTTTGTTGGTGACCGGGCATTTGGAGCAGCCTGATATTCAGAATGGTTGCTACACGGAAAACTACATATCAAATCTTCGGGATACTGTGGCAGCTGAGATGCCCCCTTTCGAGGGGTGCGCTTTGCTAATCGTACATAACAGCCTTCTTGATACTTTGATTAATAGTGCGTTCGACCTGGCCCAGGGCGACGCTGTTTGGTCGCCTAATCAAACAAAAAATGAGCTGGATCTCATGATATCTGGTGGCCTTCAGAATCAAGTTGCTTCCCGGTGTCTCTTAGAGCACCAAGCCCGGATAATCACGGAAGAAGGCTCCAGTGTATTCGGATTTCGACATCTCCATGATGCATTGCTAGACGGAGACCTGCGATTCCAAGAGCTAGGGCTGTTCAACGACCCGCAGGTGTTAAGCAATTCGAATGAGAAGCAGGTAGCGCGCCGACTGGAGTCGAATCGCCAGCTAAGGGAAGAGATTGAGTTTGCCGTTGAGCATTTCCCGAATGACTTGGAAGACAAGCTGACAAAGTTTGGATCAAAATTCATACAAGAACATTTTGGAGAAGGAGCTGAAGTTCCCTGGACCGAGCTCAACTACCAAGAGTTTCGAGACGAAGAGGAACTCCAGAAAAAGCTGACTCTCGACTATGAAGGGGTCGAGGTTAATGGCTGCGAAATCGACGTAAGAGATAAGAAAGACACCTCGGCGGGTAGGCGAGATAAGCATCTGATTATTGAAGTTCCGAGTGGACAGGACCTGTTCAGCTTCAAGATCAAGTTCGTTGGTCAGCGATTAGAAAAAAAGGAGCTTTTGGTTACGCCAAGAGCTATGTCTGACGTCATTGACATTGATTTCTCTTTTAGAGGTGACAAGTCGACCTTCGTTATCTCCGGACCATGTAGTGGTGAACCGGAGTTTTTTAGTCTGAGACTCAATCGAGATTCTTCGAACGAAAAATACAGCTTTCATTGTCTAGTAGTGCAACAGGGGGTCTTTTATCTTTCGGCCTTTGAGAATCGCTTTCTCATCGATAGAAGGAGAAGAGCACTCGTACTCCAGGCAGACCAACATCGCCTTGACGTTAATCCTGACGTCACCCCTGAGACCGTGTTATCCGACAGCGGTGAAACAATTGACGTAAATTCAGTGGGAAAGATCGATTTCGAGCAGCTCTACGATGAGTCTGACGAAGTTAATTTCACCCTGACGAATGGGGACAGGTCTCTCTTTGTACTCGTTGAAGGAGAACCGAGCAAAGAAGCACTGCGGCTACCAGTGATTTTTGATCCAAGTCGGTTTGCCAGGCTTTTTAAAGACGATAACTTCAATGGTGTGTATCGGCCAGGGAAAGAGACCGTCGTCTTCGATAGCCAAGAATCGGAGCCAGTGTTCTTCCGAAAAGCCTTGCTCCAGGCAGAGTCTGCCTTCGTTAATGAAGAGTGCATCGAATGGGACAATGATCGACGCAAAGGAATTCCACTTTCAAACCTTTCGCTCGCCGACGACAGAATATATCAAGCCTATGCCGCCCTTGTTTCTTACTTTCAAGAGCGTAAGACGTTGCCCTCGCTGGCTAGCTGGGGGCCTGAACTTGTTGCCCTAGGTAAAGAGTATGTTCTGGCTTCCGTTGAGTACTTGGAAAAAATTAAGAAGGGTAAGCCGCTCGATAGCTCTGAACGGCTGGTGATTCGCATTGGGCTGGCAACAGTGGAGGAGCGTCGATTTTTTACTCCGTTCCATCCGCTGGTCATGGCCTACTATCTGAGTTTAGTTGAAGAAATCGTTGAAGATGGTGAAGCGCGTAGCTTTCGCGAATTACCAGAGGTTACGAAAGGACGATTAAACGCACGGGGATTACTCCCTCACCTTTTCGACAGAGACAATCGTTACAGCTATACACAGGCTGTGCCAGAGAACCCCATCTGGTTGGAGATAGTGCCACATCAGGATACAAGCTTTGATTTTGTGATAAACCTTGTAAAGCACAAAATCGAGGAGTTCACGTCTACATTTGAGCAGCTATTCCGCCAGGTCGATGACGCCCCTCTGTTAATAAACTCTGTCAACAACGCAGAAAACTCAGAGTTATTCAGAGGGCTGGTGTCCTACTATCAGGCGAACTTGCTCGGCGGTCGTCACATACACGTCAATCTCTATGACGAGAAGTTGGTCGAGACTGAGTTTGATGTTTTCGCTGAGATGGGGATGTATGACGAAATTAAGGAACGGTACGGGCTCGATAAGGGGGCCGCACGTCGCAATGCCGATGCGGTAATCGATTTACTACGAACCAGGCTAACGTTCAGCAAGTTTCAGCACAACCAAGTGGAAAAGCAAGCTTATGCTCATCTGACATTCTTCAAAAATGATCAGAAAGTGGAAGCTGTGGACAACAACATTGATGAGCACGTTTCGGGTGTTGCCTGCGCTGGACTGTTGTCAGGTGAGTCTTCGAGGAGCGAGGGCGACCGATACTTTACGGCGTTTGGCCTGAAAGGTGTCGATTACGGCTCTTCACCGCACTTGAAGCTGGCTAAGTTAATAGGAACGCTTTGGCGCCCCTCTCAGTCCAAGAACGATGTCTATCATGATCATTCGGCCACGAGCCTCGCAGTGAGTCAGGAGTTTATGTCCTTGCTGGAGCGCTCATACGATAGTTCAGTCTGGACGACCATCATAGATCCAAAGGTCACGCTGAAGTTCTTTGAAGCCACCGAAGGCGTGATTCTGATTCACTACTCCGATCAATACACAAGCTCGTCGGGTTATGACGCGATCACCGTCACTAAGCAAGTTGACCTTTATAAGAACGTCTTGGGCAATGCTGGCAATGAATTGATTCGAGAGTTCAATGCGTTCAATGGTGAATGGCTGCTCAGACTGATTACCGACCACTCGAAAGAAAAGATTGCAAAAGAAGGCATTATCGGTGCCTATAAAATCGTTAGTACCCTTTTGGCCCAGTCAGATATCACCTGGATTCCTATCTCTGTCGCCGAAATGATCAGAGTGGCCGGCAATATTGGCCTTGCGATGACGGATAGTGATTTCTCGCGCCACAACCGCAAGATCAAAAAAGGTGCAATCTCTGACGATATCTTGTTCGCAGGTTTTAAGGAAGGCCAACTCTACCTCCTACCTGTGGAGGTAAAAGCTGGGGGCCGCCCTGATTTCTCCAAGGCGAGAGAGCAGGCGGTTGAGTTGAAACGATACATGGAAGAAGACCTCTTAGGACCGGACACGCTTGCGTCGCGTCTCTATCGCGGGCTATTCATTCGCCAAGTGCTTCTGCAAATCGAGAAGTATCAGTTGTATCGAGTGTTCGAGGATAACCATTTCGAGGATTTCTTAAACCATCGCGAAGAGTGGTTAGAAGGCCGGTATGGGATCGGTCAGCTCTCGAATTATCCCGGTGCAATGGTGGTAGCTCACATCAACAATGAGTCCTGTTTTGAAGAGAAGTATGAGATAGCTGAAGAAGTTCTTCAGGCTGAAATACCGATGGGGTTACTGGATCAGCTAGTAAGGACCCCTTACCAAGAGCTTAGAGCGAAAATCGAAAACTCGTCACTTCTTCATGTTCCCAAAGAGTATTTTCTGCAGCCTCTCACTGAGCAACATCGTGCAGACACAAAAGAGGATGCAGCGAAGAAGCCTGCCCCCAATAAGGCAGAAACGGTCGTGTACCCATTTGCAAAACATGATAGCGGTATCTTCCCCGCTGCGGCTGATGATACTTCTGAAGAGAAGGTGGGCAACTCCGAACCTGCGGCACTAGCCGAGCCACTCAGAGTAGAGTTTGGCAAGGATGTTCAAAGCGGTGAGGTAGTCTATTGGGAGCCTACGAATACCGAAAAGCTCTTCAATACGAATACCGGAATTATTGGCACGATGGGCACAGGGAAGACCCAATTCACTAAGTCGCTGATTACTCAGCTTGTTCGAAATCAGAATCATAACGTTGACGGAGCCCCAATAGGGATACTGATCTTCGACTACAAGGCTGACTACGTTAAAGACGATTTTGTTCAGGCCACTAATGCCAAGGTTTTCGAACTTGACTGCTTGCCTTTCAACCCGTTCGCTTTGTTTGGAGACAAGAAAAAGCTACCGGTGCATGTTGCTGGTCAGTTCATTTCGTCGATGACCAAGTCTTATAACCTTGGCGTAAAGCAGCAAAGCAAATTACGAACTGTGATTCGGGATGCGTATGAAGCTGCCAGCATTTATTCGAATGATGAAAGCACTTGGAGTAGGCCTGCTCCAACTTTGGAAGATGTCTGGGCAGCGTTTCAGGAGCAGGAGAAGATCGACCACGACTCCTTATACGCAGCGCTCGAAGTATTATCCGCTTATGAAATCTTTGAGCCGGACACGAGTAAAACTCAATCACTCTATGACCTGATAGATGGCGTCACAGTCATCAACCTTTCCGGCTACGATCGCACCATTCAGAACCTTGTCGTCGCGTTGACACTAGATCTTTTCTACACACAGATGCATCAGCAAGGAAGTTCGCAACTTGCCGGTGACCTTCGTCAGATTTCCAAAATGATTCTGGTCGACGAAGCTGATAATTTTATGTCCCAGGACTTTGAAAGCTTGAAGAAAATTTTGAAGGAAGGGCGAGAGTTTGGCGTTGGAACCATCTTGTCGACCCAAGAATTGACGCACTTCAAAACTGGAGACAATGACTATTCGACGCTCATCCTCTCTTGGGTCATCCACCAGGTCACCAATATCAAATCGCAGGAAATTAAGGCCATCTTCAATACTCAGAGTAAGCAAGACGAAGAATACTTTATGGGCCAGATCAGGAAGTTAAATAAACATTACAGCCTATATGTAGATGGAAAAAAGAAAGTGCATAAGATGAAAGACTTGGCGTTTTGGGAACTAAAGTGATGAGTGGTGATAAAGTAATCTCCAGAAACAATTATTTCCCGGTATTTTATAACAGGATTTGCGAGGCAGTTAAAAGAAGAGAGTTTTGGGTTGATTTTCTTTTTATTTTTTGTGTTGGGTCTTTCGGCTTGTGGGTACCGCCTTTTATCGGCTGGGGCCCAAATAGCAGCTTTATGGGGAGTTTCGATGTCCTAATTTTTGGTGTCGCGACTAGTAGTATAATAATTGGAGATCGTCTTTTTATGAGTAAAGACGATGATCAAAAAGAAATGACGTCTAAAGCTTTTATATTTTTTCTATGTTTTTTTGCAATAATTCTTTATGTGAAAGGCGCTAATGATACGGGAGGCTCATACAGTGTGTGGAGCTCGCTGGGCTTGCTGCTTACGGTATTGATGTGGTTTTTCCACCATGTAAATAGAACGGAATATGACACTCAGTCTGCGGAAAGTGCGTTGGGAGGAAGTTTGTGATGCCGGGAGCCAACTATTTAAGGATTCCTGCGTTGAGAATACGACAGCCACTGGGTGATTTCTTTTCTGTTGTTTTGTCAGCGTCCGACCTTGAAAAGCTTACTTATAGTGCCAGAGCCAGGTATGAAAGACGAAATATGCTAGGCTCAGTGTTCGGTAATATTGCTGGAAATCAAAGAAAAAAGGACGAAAAGCGTGAAAAGGAGATCGCACGATTTATTGATAGCAACGAGTCCGCCTTTCCGAATTCAATAATATTGGGCGCAAATTATGAAGAAAATGGACTGCTAGTCCAAGACGAGAATGAAAGGTGGCACGTTGAAAGGGTTGACGATGAACTATTTTATTTGTGCATTCCAACTAATAAAAAAATGGCGTGCATAATTGATGGGCAGCACCGTTTGGCAGGATTTGAACATTCCGATCGAAAGGATATGGATTTGTTATGTTCTGTTTATCTTGATCTTCCTGCTCCTTACCAAGCGTATATTTTTGCAACGATTAACATCAATCAGAAAAAGGTTGACAAAAGTTTGGCTTATGAGCTTTATGGATTTAACCTTTCAGACGAAGATCGGAATAATTGGTCGCCAGAAAAGCTCGCTGTTTATATTGCAAGAGTGATGAGGTTTAAAAGAGGGTCTTTGATTGGAAAGATTTCCTTAGGTGTCGCCTTTGATGATGATCCCGGCCGAGGCTCTTCGAGTAATAAATTTGATGAAAATAAATTGGATCAAAAAGAAGAAAACACACTGGTATCACTCTCAACTATTGTCGATGGCATTCTCTCTCTCATATCGAGCAATCCTAGAAAAGATAGAGACGACATTCAAAATTACAAAAACAAGATCGGTCGAAAAGGGCTGGACCTGGGAACCGGTACGCTGCCGCTAAGGGAGAAATTTATACTTGGTCAAGATGAAGAGATTGAGGATGTAGTAGTCGATTATATGTCTAAGTATTACGACATCCTTGTTGCGGGAAGTGCCGAGCATTCTTACCTGCGAAAAACCGTTGGTTTTATCGGTAGTTTTGCGTTTCTTAAGGATTACCTAAAGAAAAGGAGCGGAAATTATGACGGATCAGAAATTGAAAGATTTTTCGAGAAAGCTAAAAATGTAGATTTTTCAGTCTCATTCTTTAGTGCTTCTGCAGTTGGCTCATCGAGAATTAGGAGTTTATTGCTACTTATCTCTGGATTAAAAGGACTAGAGGATTTTTCTGACAGCAGAGACTATGCAGAGATTGTGGAAATCAGCCACTCGCTCATCTGAGCAAATGGCTATCTTATTAGTAGTAGTCGGAGATCGATTTTCTTGCTTATGAGATGAAAGTGTTAGGTGATGTGACGCTGCTAGGCAAAGAAAAATTTTAGATCAGAGGTTGTTTTCGTATGCCCCATTTTGTGTAAACCGCTATCAATTAAGGACCGAACGATGCTTTGAGGATCGGCATCGATTTTTTGTTCTGAGCAGAGTTGTCTGATCAGAGCCTCATACGCCTTTTCCTGGCCTCCAAAAAGAACGTCGCGGTTGATAACATGTAACTGGTCCGGTTTACTCTCATTTATGATTGCGGTCTGTGTGTCGCGCAGCGCCAGCGCGATGGCTATTCGTGCAAGCACGTTCGGCGTAAGGCGTGTTTTGGTTTGCAAGAATTGCAGCCGATCCCAAGTCTGTTTGCTCAACTGAATGCGGGTGGGAAACATCTCAGCTTGCCTCCTTTTGGTGCCAAAAATAACCTTCACGGACGCGAGTGGCCCCGGCTTTTGAATCGTATTCGAGCTTATAGGCCCGGGATATGTCGGGTGCGAGATCAGAATAGAATGATTCATCCACCTCAGTGTCTGTAGAGAGCACAATCATCTGGTGGCTTGCGATAGGGAAATAGCCTTCTATCAGCTTGGTTCTGTGCTCGGAGTCTAGCCTCCCTAATGGAGTATCGACGATCATAGGCAACTGGCGTCCGGAGGTTTTTGCAAGTGCCTCAAGAACAGCAATTGCAAATATCTGTTTTTCACCAGCTGAAAGCTCGTCTTTCGCTATTGTCCGCCCGTTACCGGTCAATAGTTCTACGCGGAAGGTCTTGGGGTTGATCCGAATTTGTAGATCCATGTCCTCTTTCCGAGCAAGTTTGGCAAAGCACTCGGTGAACTGGACTTCAAGGTCTCGAACCTTGGCGGTCGCTGTCTGATCGACATAGTCCGCGAGCAAGCCATTGGCGTTGTTGACGTAGTCGATAACTCTCTTTTGGTCGCTCAGCTTCGCAGCAGTTTCGTAAAGTCGGTCAAGCCGGCGGGCTATTTCGACGGCTTCATTAGCTGCGTCTTTTCCTTTCGCCCGCGCTGACTCGATTTCAGCATCTAACCTGCCAAGTTTTTGCTGTAGCTGCTGCAAGTTTTCGAAATCAGAGGCAATCAAAGAATCGTCCGGAGCGCGGGCCAGAGATGCACCAATTTCATCGAGTTCCGCTTCGATGCACTCCAGAGCATCAAACAACTTAATCACGTCCTGCCGTTGTCTACTGGCGTCCTCGAATGCTGAGTATATTTTCCCTGCTTGAGAGGGCGTTAAGTCGTGAACCAAAGTCTGGGATTCGAGGTCTTGATGGGAGTTGCCCAGTTTATCCATCTCAGCGAGCACGATAGCCAAAGAATCGGGTGCCAGCTTTGAATCGAGAGCGTCTTCCAGGTGTGTTCGGTATTCGTTGTGGATTCTGTGTTCCTGCAAAAGCCCCTGAAGCTGGAGGTCTTGCTCAATCTGCTCTTTAGTTCTTCGGCAAAAGTCCTCTGCCAAGGCAATGGGTGCGGCGTCGGATATAAGGCCATTAATGTCGGATATTAAGTTATCTCGCTCGCTTTGGAGCTGACTCAACCTGGCTTCGAGCTGAGCCCGAGATGTGGAGAAATGCCCCCCCCGATCATCGATGTCTTTTTGGAGTCTGTTCGCGCGGTCTTGTAACTCAGCGCGCTGAGCGAGGATGGTTGAGATCTCTTGACGGACGATCTCAGCTTGCTTCCGGCAGTGCGTCAGTTTGGACTGTTCAGCATCGATTTGTGCCTGCATTTCCTGAGCTGACGATCGTTTAGCCAGGTTCCGGTTAAGAACAGTGAGATCGCCGGAGAGCCGTTCCACGACGTCGAGCCCGAGTAATTTCTTGATAGACTGTTCGAGGGCTATTCCTCCGGAATCATCAGCTAGTTGGGCGATTTTCTCACCATCAAAAAAGAATAAGTCGGATACACCTGCAGGTATCAGTTCATTCAGAAAATTCTGAGCTTGCTCGTAGCTCAGACCTTTAATAGGCGTATCATTCTCCAAGACAGTGAGTGTTTCCTTAACGCCTTTGCCCTTTCGTTCCCATTCACGCTTAACGTGGTACTGGCTTTCCGTTCCGAGCTTTGCGTAAGTGAATTTGAGCTCAACAGACGAAGAGTTGGCAGAGCGACCAGTCTCTCTTGAGTGATGGATAACGTCGAGCAGAAACTCATCATAGCGCTTTTGGGAAACTGCACTGCCCAGACACAAACGTCCGTAGAGCGCCAACCTTACGCCCAAAAGGATGCTTGTTTTACCCGCGCCATTTAAACCGCCAAAAAGAATGATGGGCCGTGTTTTGGCCGCACTCTTTTCGGGCGTGAGGTTGAAGGAGTTTTTCCCTTCGTAGACTCGAAAGTCGGTAAGCGTAAGCTCTTTAATAAGCATTAGTTCAAAAACTCTGAAAATTCGTCTTTCACTTCCTCAACGTACGATTTGCCTCGCTTACGAAAGGAATGGTTGCGCTCATTGATCGCGTCGAGATCCTCCCAATCTCTTTGGAGGATACTCTCCAGGCTGTTCAGTATGCCCCTTCGATTGCCTAGACCCGATACTTGAAGTTCTGCTTCCAGCATCTTGCGAACAAGCGCTGATGGAACGCCGTATTTTTCTGCGAGCCTCTCAAGTGTTTCTGAATCTGCTCGTGTAAATGCGCCAGCATCGTCCTCTACCCAATCAAGGTCCTCTCCATAGACCTCTCGATAAATCCGCGGCAGGGAGTCTTCCCAGTCCGGTTCATTTGGGTCGCGTAGCCATTCTCTTCTTATCATGTGCAACTCGGGGCGAGTAATCAGTTCGATAGACTCACCACTCTCGTTAATCCCCTTCTCAATAGTGAGCAATTCACGGAGGAACTCTTGGCGCTTGGACAGCCAATAGGGGCCCGGGATATGGCGTACTTCTCGCACACTATCATCACTGATGTCGCCCGAGTTGTAAGAGACCCTTCCTGTTCTTCGCCGAAAGTTGCGATACTCCTCAGAGTTTTCTGGTTGGCGGGACATGTATAGTTTGTTTCTGAACGCCAACAAAGGCTTCATCCAGTTGGCACCCGACTCGATAAGGCCATGCAGCGCTTTATCGTTAGTCACAACGGTGCACGTCCAGCACCCGAAACGGCTATTCCCACACGAGGGCGTACTTTTATCGATTACCAGCGGGCACTCGCCTTGGTTCGACCCTTTGTACAATTCGAGCAACTCTTGGTTTGATCCTCCCCATGGGCATGGGGCACTCATTAGGTACATCCACACTTCGTCTGCGGACCAGCTTTCGATGGGCATATACGTGTAGGCGTTTGGAAGAGAGCTGTGGCGGCTAAGGGCAGAACCATCGATTTTATGTTTCGCGATAACCTGGGCGCGAGACGCACTCTCTTGGCTGCGAGAGCCCAACACTACAACGGCCTCACCAAATTTGGCGACCTTATCGAGAATAAACTCACTCACAGGGTCTATCTTCATTCGTTCCGTGCACCAGCGGAACGTCTGATTTGGCGCAGGATAACCACGACCGAGCAAATTCACCCAAAAGGTTTGATCTGTCTTTGGCACAACACTGTGTGCACTGATAGGTAGGCCCTCTTTCGGCGCTGCCTCATTAATCAGCTTTATTACTCTCTTGATCATGTCGACCACGACAGGGGTCTCGACCAAGGTGTCAGACGAGACCACATAAACATGTTTGGTTCGCTTTTCGGCAGGAAGCTGCAATAGTGCCATGTAGATCAAGGAAAGAACGCAAGTAGAGTCTTTTCCTCCACTGAAGCCAATTATCCAGGGCCGGTCGTCAGAGCAATATATGTTCTGAATTTCGCGCACTAGGTCCACTAGAGGGCGATTGCCAAGAGAAAACTCCTGAATCATGGATAGATGATCCGGGAAAACGAACTGTTCCTGCGCAGTCATGGCTTAAGCGACTCCTCGTATTCCTGCTCGGAAGGGGTGAGAGGAACACTTAATTGCTGTTTGATGTAGTTGCCCGTGAGGACGACGCTACTGCGAGCCTTGCTAATGCGACCGTGATGCATTGCTCGACCTTCCCACTCATTGTTAGCTCGTGCCCAATCAATGTCTTGAAGACCTTGCAGTATCCGGCTCCACTGAGATTTTGGCTTGAACAAAAGGTCGGCGCCTATTTGGCCCATGGCCTGCAGCATGACGCCATGGGCATGAACGTATTGCTCACGGAGCTCGCAGGTCGCTACTTTCTTTTCCAGAGCGAGTTGCCAGTCTCTCATGTTAGCCGCGACTTCATTCCAGTATTCAATTGCCAACTGCTGCTCGTCCTCGCTAACTAGGTCACTCTTCCCTTTCATCAGCAGAGCCTTTGAGGCGTTCTTGATAGCCGACAGTGTAAAAAGTTTGCTGCTTCGGTTGGATATGCTGGACCTCTCCATTTCCGTCAGCCGGGAGAATACCTTCACCTCACGAGCAACAACTCGGGCGAGTTCGGATAAGTGATCCCGGTGGTCATAGAGCGTGCTGATAGAGTCGCTTGGCCGGACAGCGTGCTTGTTGAGATCCGCGAACATTTGCTGGCTGCGCTTCAGACCTTCGTCAATAAAGAACAACACAGGGACGTTGTCGTAACCGAGTTCTGGATTTTGTTCGATTGCCTGAACGATGGCTTCACGGCGGTGTTGGCCATCGTTAATCAGGATTTTTGCATCCATGGGGATCGACAGTAGCCCAAGATTTTGGGCGATACCTGTGTCGGTACTGGGTTCAAACGAGACCTGACCATCTACAGACGCTGTGATTCCCGAAAGCGTATAGTCCGTTGGGTTGTCGACCAAATAGCTGACAATGTCTGGTATTCGGGTTCGATTCAATACTCGTTGAGCTCTCAGTTCTGGAGGAACTTCCTGCCCATCGAAGATGAAAATTTTTGGTATTAGTCGTAACGGGCACATGGCCACGTAGCAAGGCCGTCCGGACTGAACGCCTCTCGCTGCCGGGAAGGTGTGGGAGAACTCGGCCATGAGGGGCTCCGAGAATGGAAGTTAAAAGTTGGAGTGGAAGTTAATTTACCTAAAATAAACTTCCGGGTCAACGCGTGGTAGGGCGATGTTTCAGATTGGGGAGTTATCTAAGTTCATGAAATCGTTGAGAGAGTAAGATCTTGGAATTAGTCGTTCGTTAGCAGAGCTTCGCTTCATCACCGTTACCTGCTTGGCCGGTGTCTCGCTGAAACTTACGTGAATTGGCCGGTCTTGGCCATAGAAATACATCCTATCGAATTCGAGGTTTTCCGCGATCCATTGACTGACCTCGAACATGTCCTCATCTTCGACGATAAAGTCCACTGCGGCGCCCCCGCGCATGCAGATGGGGTTGCCTAACCTGTTCAGTTCATGGGATGCGTGCTGATCTAGTTTCGGAGCGATCCTACGCCGTATATTTTTGCTCAGTTCTGACGAGCAAAAGCCATAAGTGAGCTTGATCATGCCGAAATAGTCCACGATAGGATCGATAAGATTATTGGCTAGGTCGAGGAGGGCGGTGTAAGTCTCTGGTTGGAGCGGGTGATTCTCGATTTTAAGCGACTTCTGCGTTTCGCCGCATTCAATCAGGTCGCGATATTTGAAGTATTGGCCGCAGGGATGATCGAGGCTCGGAATTTCGGTACTCCTTGTCAGGCTGTGTCCTTCTACTGCCCATCTCTTGTCGCGCAGCGCGTTCTGGAAATCTCTGTCAGGAGGGCCGAAGCCGCTAAAATCGCCAACTCCCAGTTGTTCAAGCGCTTCATCAAAACGCAATTGTTCGGCATAGTTTTCTTGATCCTCATGCATATACCTGCTCTTCAGGTAGAGGTTGGGAGGGGTAAACTCATCACCGTATTGGTAAACGTCGATCCGCTGATTTCTCAAATTAATCTTGGTGCGAACGAGCATTTTCGGAATGGCCTTTCCGAAGAAGTCGTCGTAATTCATGAGGGAAAGCTTCCCGGAACGGATGTGGATTTTGACTAGATCGGCAGAACCTGGGTCTCCGAATAGGCTAGATGCACATGTGATGTAAATTCGGAGGACTGGGGGCAATCTTGGTATTAACTCAGTGTGTAGTTGAAGTGAGTGTTCGTCATGCAGCCACCCCAAGCCCTGCTCAGAGGCTTCGATACAAGCAGACAGTATTGCGCTCTTATCCAATACTCGAACGAGATGATCTTCTCCGATTGTTTGGGCATTCGCTAGGGTCCCAAAAAAATGTCTGACATCTTCCTTGAGCTTGTTAGGCATAGGGCGTGGGGGTGAGCTCCGGAAGAATCGTAGTTCGGCAAACTGAACAATCAGATCGTCCTTGCGAGCCTGCTCAGCCCTCGCTAATGCTACCGCTCCCTCCTCATTCTTGATGGTCTCAAGAATTCTCAATGCGGCAGGGTAGGAGCCCAGAAATCTCCGAATGTCATGGAGGTTTTCGATCTCGCTTGGCCTGGGTTTTCTGCCAAAATCTAGCCAAGTGCTCCACAACTTTTCTAAAATATCCTTGTT
This sequence comes from Marinobacter excellens LAMA 842, assembly GCF_001574445.1. NCBI lineage: Bacteria > Pseudomonadati > Pseudomonadota > Gammaproteobacteria > Pseudomonadales > Marinobacteraceae > Marinobacter > Marinobacter excellens. Next base: position 26,812 of record NZ_LOCO01000029.1, on the reverse strand, counting down.
GTTTTCATACTTCCGTAGACTAGCCGGTGCCCGGCGCTCAGGTTCCTGGCTGCTGAGCGGTCTCTTCGCTCGAAGTGGTCGAGGGCGGCTTCGTTTAACGCTTTTTCTAGCCAGGAAGTCAGCCTTAGCTGCATCCGTCTTGAAAGCGTAAAAAATCCCCGGGGCTATCGGAACAGGCTCTGTTCTGAGTACTGATTCAATGTAAATTGCCAGTTCGCCTTGTGAAAAATACTTTTGGAAAGTGTTTCGTGAGGTGCGCACACCATCCCTGAAAGGCAGACCACCCCGAGCATTTGCGTTCTCCAGCATCGCAGATACGACCAAGATTTCTGACGCAAGTTCATAAGCGTTGGTCAGGACGAGGTGACGTTCCTCCGGCACTTCAATAACATTGATGACAAACCCTAGGTTGACGATGTCTGCTGTTTTCTTTTCTGCACTGGGAGAATAATAAGGATCCCATCCAGCTACGTTTATATTGCTATCTTTTAGGAGCTGAACATCGTTGCCCTTGCCGCACCCGTAGTCAAAGACTGACCTCGTCTGATCAAGATAGCCATATCGCGCAAGGCTTTGCATAGGTGCCGATAGTTGCGTTCGAGTGAGGGCAGTTAAATGTCGGTGAATTTCTGACCCGCTTTCGATGGCTGACAGGTTCTCTGTAGTTTCATTGGCTATAGGCACCAGGGCGTGCTCGGAAACCTCATAGCCTTTTAGCTTCAAGAGACGGTTCCAGTCCTGTAGAAAGCCTATTCTGGTCGTATCGTCGAATAAACCGATACTCTCAGCCTCTTTGGTCAGCTCCAAAAACCGTTGAAAATCTGGGTGAGAGGATGGCAGCAGAAGTTCTTTGCGGTGAAGGATGGGGGGATTATTCGATTCTGAATAAACTCTGTATCGGCACTGCCCTGTATCGAGGTTAACTTTCCATGATTGTTCGAGAGTCGGGAAAGCTTCCTCAAAAAAAGTTGGATAATTCAGGAAAGATATTTCGGCAGCACTTTCTCGGATTTTAATGACATTGTACTGGGCTTCTGGAGTAATCCTGGCCTCGGCTTTGCGCACAGCGCTACGGCTTTCGTCGTCAAGTTCAGAAAGCGCGGAGGTATGTAGATACCTGTAACCAGCGATCTTCTTGCCAATAAACTTGTTAGATTTTTCCACGGGGACTGAACCGGAATGTGTCGACTCCTTCTCTATGAGTCGCCTAGCGTGCACTGAGAGATTGTTTGTACGATGTTTGCGGATTTTGCTCGTCTGTTCAAGAGGCCATGGTAACGAGATAGGTTCCAGGGGCGGCGGGAAACTGTGCCCAAACCCTCTAGAAGGGCAAGTATGGCAAAGGTCGCGAAAAAGGTCGGAAGCTAATCTGTGAAAAAATGCCGGGCACTGTCAGGGCACCATTTGGGCACAAGCCAAAAAAAAGGACCTGCGCTTTCACGCAAGTCCTTGATATTCATGGCGCGCCCGAGAGGATTCGAACCTCTGACCTCTGCCTCCGGAGGGCAGCGCTCTATCCAGCTGAGCTACGGGCGCATTCGAAACTGCGGATTGCTCGTCAATTTCGAGTGCGCAATCTTACGTGCGCCGGGGGCGTCTGTCCAGCCCCTTGCGGCAACTCTGTTTTCATACCTTTGGCAGTTTCTGTTCCGGGGTGATGCTGACCAGATCGGTGTCATTGCTGAAGGTGACTTCGCCGTCCTGCATCGACACCTGGAAGGTCATGGAGCGTTCCACCAGGCGGGCCAGCGCTGCGGTGTTTTCGGCGGGAAGGTCGACGATGGTCAGGTTGCCAAATCGTTCCAGCTTGTTATGGTGTTTCTCCCACCACACCGGCACGGCGCGGCCGCCATAGGTATACAGAATGACCTGCTGGGACCGGTTGCAGGCTTTGCGAACCCGGTCTTCGTCTGGCAGGCCCAGCTCTACCCAGAGTTCGATGTCGTCGGTCAGGGATTTCTGCCACAGCTCCGGTTCGTCATCGGTGCTCAGGCCTTTGGTAAACTCCAGCGTATCTGTGGAGTTCAGGGCAAAGGCCAGCAGCCGGATCATCATTCGCTCGTCGGTTTCTGACGGGTGGCGGGCGATGGTCAGGTGGTGGTCGGCGTAGTAATGCCGGTCCATATCCGCGATATGGAGTGTGGCTTTGAAGATAGTGGCTTTCAGTGCCATTGAGCGTCCTGTGTTTTGGGTGGCAGGGCAATAGTGTAGAGCAATTTTGACTTGGCAGGGCATAGCGGCATGGTGGTGTTGCGGGGTTTTCTGGTTCTGGTGGTGTTTTTTCTGCTGGGTGAAGCGGTGCGTGTACTGGTGGGGCTGCCCATCAGCGGTGGTGTTCTGGGTATGGTGATGGCAACCTTTACCCTGATGCTTCGCGGGCGGGTAACCGACGAGCTGGCGGCAGCCAGCCAGGGGCTGATATCGGTTCTGGTGTTACTGATCACACCCGGTGTTGTTGGTGTGTTTTTTATTGCGGATCAGTTTGCCGGACACTGGACAGCCGTGGTGGTGGCGTTGGTTTTAGGCACCTTGCTGAGTGTATTCACCACGTTGCTGTTGATGAAGAAACTGACGACCGAGCAAGCCCGAGGTGATCAACATGACTGATCAACCGGGCGGATTCAACGCTTTGCTGGCGGCATGGACGGCTGGCCCCATGTTGTCCATCGGTCTGACCCTGGGCGCCTTTATCGTGGCCCAGTGGCTGTTTGCCAGGCTGCGGCGCCCGTTGTGGTTGCCGCCGGTGATGATTGCAGCGCTGTTGCTGGCGGCGGTGGTGGCCGCCAGTGGCCTGGGCTTTGAACGTTACGAGGCGGGTGCGCGTTGGCTAACGGTGCTGCTGGGGCCGGCAACGGTTGCGCTTGGTGTTCCCCTGTATCAACAGATGCATCACATCCGGGCGCTGTGGCGGCCGATTATGGTGACGCTGCCCCTGGCCGCAAGCCTGGCGGCGTTCTATGCCCTGGCTATTGCCTGGTTGATGGGAGCGGCGCCCATGGTTCTGGCATCGCTGGCGCCCAAGTCGGTTACCGCACCCATTGCCATGGGTATCACTGAGGAGTTGGGCGGGTCGGTGTCGCTCACACTGGGCGGGCTGCTGATCACCGGTGTGCTGGCATCACTGTTCGTGGACTGGTGCGCCCGCTGGCTTCGGATTACCGACGACCGCATCATCGGTTTTGCCCTTGGCCTCAATGGTCACGCCATTGGCACGGCCCGTGCGTTTGAGATCAGTCATACTGCCGGCGCCTTTGCTTCTCTGGGGATGGGGCTGACGGGCGTATTCACGGCGTTGTTCCTGCCGCTGGCCTTCTGGATGATCTGATACATTTATTAGCAAAAAGTTAAGTACAAATGGTTGCAATTCTCGTTTGTAATGACAATAATTATCACTAACGTTTTTCAGTTGGTGAGTGTCTCCTATGTATGTATGCTTGTGTGTCGGGGTAACAGACAGAGAAATCCGCGAAGCGGCAGATAACGGTATCAGCTCCATGCGTCAGTTGGGCAAAGAGTTGGGTGTTGGTCGCCAGTGTGGTCGTTGCGCCTGTACGGCCCGGGAAATCCTGAAAGAAGCACGTTCTCCTGACTACCTGACCCTTGCCAACATGCTGGCCCAGCCCGCCTGACACTGGCGGGCGCCAGACTCCTCATCTCGGGGCGCGAAACCCTCTTAAAAATGCCACAGACATTTTTTATCGGCTACAAACCGGCTATCCTGACTAGCTGACAACTCAGCAAATCAAAGGACTCCGGCTATGAAAGGCGATAAAAAGGTCATTCAGTTCCTGAATAAAGTGCTCGCCAACGAGCTGACGGCGATCAACCAGTACTTTCTGCACTCGCGCATGTACAAGGACTGGGGTATTACCAAGCTGGCGGCCAAGGAATATGAAGAATCCATCGATGAAATGAAACACGCCGATCAGCTGATCGAGCGCATTCTGTTCCTCGAAGGCCTGCCCAACCTGCAAGACCTGAATAAGCTGCTGATCGGCGAAAACGTCCAGGAAATGATCGAGTGCGATCTGAAACTCGAGCACATTGCCCACACCGATCTGAAAGAAGCCATCCTCTATTGCGAGCAGGTGCAGGACTTTACCAGCCGTGAACTGTTCCGCAGCATCCTCGATAGCGAAGAAGAGCACATCGACTGGCTGGAAACCCAACTGGAAATGATTTCGCAGATGGGTATCCAGAATTACATTCAGCTTCAATCTTCTGCAGCGGAGTAAGCACTGACAATGGACCTGTCCTGTTTCAAGGCCTACGACCTTCGCGGTCGGGTGCCGGACCAGCTTAACCCCACGCTGGCTGAAAAGATTGGCCGGGCCTACGTGGCCATTACCGGCGCAAAAAAAGTCATCGTGGGTTACGACATCCGGCTCTCGAGCCCGGAAATCACAGAAGCCTTGAGCTCCGGCCTGATGGCCGCCGGCGCGGATGTATATGACATTGGCCTTTGTGGCACCGAGCAGGTGTATTTTGCTACCAGCCACTACGGCATGGACGGCGGCATCATGGTGACTGCCAGCCATAACCCGAAAGACCACAACGGCATGAAAATGGTTGGCCCCGAATCACGGCCGATCAGCTCCGACAACGGCCTGAACGACATTCGGGACCGGGTTCTGGAGCCCTTCGCCAACGCCCCGGAACAGGGCCGTTACGAGACACTGGAAGTGATGAGTGCCTATGTAGACCACCTGCTGGGCTACATCGATGCGGGCAGCCTCAAGCCCATGACCATCGTCTGCAACGCGGGTAACGGTGGTGCAGGGCTGGTGATTGACGAACTGGAACAGCACCTGCCATTCGAGTTCGTGAAAGTGCACCACCAGCCGGATGGCCACTTCCCCAACGGCGTACCCAACCCGATCCTGCCGGAGAACCGCACCGCCACCGCAGATGCCGTGATCGAACACGGTGCAGCCATGGGCATCGCCTGGGACGGCGACTACGACCGCTGCTTCTTCTTCGACGAAAACGGCCGGTTCATTGAAGGCTACTATGTAGTGGGCTTGCTGGCCGACCAGTTCCTGCGCAAGACCGGCGGTGGCAAAGTTATCCACGACCCCCGCCTCACCTGGAACACCCTGGACCTGGTCAAAGCCGCCGGCGGCAAAGCGATTGAAAGCAAAACCGGCCACGCCTTCATCAAGCAGAGAATGCGCGACGAAGACGCCGTCTACGGCGGCGAAATGAGCGCCCACCACTACTTCCGTGACTTCGCCTACTGCGACAGCGGCATGATCCCCTGGCTACTGATCGCCGAACGCCTGTGCCAGTCCGGCCAGACCCTGTCGTCTTTGATCGACGCCAGAATCGAAGCCTACCCGGCCAGCGGCGAAATCAACCGCACCATCAACGATCCCCCCAAGGTCATCGCCGCCATCGAAGCCAAATACTCCGTGGGAGCCAAGAGCGTCAGCTTCGTAGACGGCCTGAGCGTCGAATTCGACAACTGGCGCTTCAACCTCCGGATGTCCAACACCGAACCGGTGGTTCGCCTGAACGTGGAATCCAGGGCAGACAAAGCGTTGATGGAGGCGAAAACGGAAGAGTTACTGCAGGAAATGGACAGACTGAACAAGAATTAAGACTGTGAGTTGAAACCACGGATGGGCTTCGGGACCGGGGTAAGGGGGAGGGTTTCCAAAACTATCAGGAAAGCCACGGTTTCCGTTTTGGAAGCCCTCCCCCTTACCCCGGTCTTGAACTATATTTACTACAGCCAGTTATTCAGCATAATACCCACCCCAAAGCGCTCAATACGCTCATTATAATCAATCAAACTCTCCCCATACCCGTTGTAGTACTGGAAAAAGCCCTTCAACGTATCCCCCATCGGGAAACTGTACCCGAACTCCACCGACGTCCGATTGGTAGAACGCATATTATTCAAAAGTTTCAGTGAGAACGTACGGTCCTCTGTCAGCTTATAGACGGCATGGTAACTGCCGTGCCCAAGATACTTCTCAATATCCGAGTTGTCGTCATCGCGGCTGCTCTCCGGCAGTCGAAACCAGGGGTTCACCATGAACAGCCAGCGGTCGTAGCTGTATGCCGCTGTGCCGGTAATCCGGTTCCAGCTGCGTGACCGGGGTTCTGATTGACCGTTGGACTGATGATTGAAGCCCAGTGACACTGCACTCAGGTTGCCCGGCCCCAGATCCCAGTTCAGCCGGTGCCGGAAAAATATCTCGGGCTCGTAGTTGGTCTCCCGGAAGGGAGCGGACTCTTTGGTGTTGTACACCTGCCAATAGGACTGCTGGGTGTAGCCGAACCAGAGGGTTGTGCGATCATCAAAGATGCCGGTCAGCAGGGGAATCTTGAAACTGATCTGGTATTTCGCTTCCTCCTCCTCCAGACCGTAGTCATACCCCCCGGTACCCAGCCGCGGGCTGACCGGCCTCGGGTTGGGGTCGTCGACATAGGTGATCGGGAGTATGTAGTTGGGGCGGTGAGTTACAAAGCTTCCAGTGAATGCGAAAATGGCTTTCTCTGCAGTCAGATAATTATCAACCAAAGCTGCCATCACGCCGGCATCCGGATCATCCCCCAGGGCATCGCCAACCATTTCCTCGCGGCTGGTGTCATCCGCGACCAACGCAGCCGCTTCCTCATCGGCTTGCTCCAGCGCGTCTTCGTCTGCTGATTCTCTGGCGGTATTCGGATCATTCTGGGCGTCGTAGCAGGCAAGTCGCTGAATGCCATCGCGGATCAACGCACAGTTAACGGTTTCGTTCTGTTCTTCGGGCACAGCCTGAGCCGCCAAAGTGGCGCTGGCGGCCGAGAGTATCAAGGCAAGTGCCCCGGCTGAAAAACCGTAATGATATCCTTTCATCGCGTCCTCTCAATTGGTGGCGGTCAGGCTGAGCCAGGTATTGGCAATGCTGTAAACCCAGACGCCGAGCAGGCTCAGTGCCAGCAGGAGAAAAATCAGTTTGTGCCGGGTGTTGTCCTCGTTGTTGGCAGACGCCACCCAGCGCAGATACATCAGGCCGATGAAGCTCAGGAAAACACCCAGGCTGGCCACCGCCGGAACAAGTAGCCAGGCGGCGCTCACCGGATTCTCAACGGTGGACTGGTTGCCGAACCAGGCCATCGAAGCCAACAAAATCGCCAGGCTCGAAAACTCGACGATCAACAGCGGTTTGCGCAGGCGGTGGGGGGTGTTGTCAGACATGCGACTCCCTGTTCTGGCCAGAATAATGTTAAACCACACGGTTAGCAGGTATGGTAACCGGAATTAGCTTCAGTTCCGTTATAGCCTACGAAACTGTCACTAAAATGGTTGAAATCAAATTCTGTTTCTGGCCTTTGGTTTTTTTGCGGGGGCTCAATCGCTATAATGCTGCCACCGAAAGATTATAACGCTCAAATGCGAGGTGCATTGTGAAGATGAAGAGAGTCCTGGCTGTTGTTGCTCTGGGTTTTGGCCTGGCCGCTGGTGCCGCACTGGCAAGTGTTGAAGATGAGATCCGTGACCGTATCAAGCCGGTAGGCCAGGTGTGTCTGCAGGGTGAAGACTGCGGTGATGCGGCGGCAGCTCCGGCTGAATCGGCCAGCTCCGGTCCTCGCTCCGGTAGCGAAGTCTACGATGCCGCTTGTATGGCATGCCACACCACAGGTGCTGCCGGTGCTCCGGTAATTGGTAACGCCGATCAGTGGGGCCCTCGCATCGAGAAAGGCATGGACACCCTGATTGACCACGCCATCAATGGCTTTAACGCCATGCCGGCAAAAGGTGGTTGTGCCAGCTGCTCTGACGAAGAAATTGTTGCGTCCATCGAGTTCATCATCGAGCAGAGCCAGTAATTTGGCTTGAGAACCTCGGTATGAATAAAACAGCCCCTTTAAGGGGCTGTTTTATTTTCTAAGGGTTAGTGATGATCTTCCTTGGGTAGCGGTTTCCTGGTTAGCAGTCCCCGGATCTCAGACTGTGCGCCCGAAACTGTACGAACAGGAATTCGCCAGAGCCCCTCTCCGTGTTCAACGCCCAGGCGTGGATCCATCCAGCCAAAACTCGGCGTCGCAGATACCTTGACCCAAGAGCGGCCGTTGGTGCTGCTGTTGACCATGCCTGGCCTTGCCTGGCTCAGGTCCGGCCAGTCTGCGCTCGAACGGTTTGCCATCACACCTTCCGGGCTGAATCTCAGCAACCCCTGGCCTTGTGTGTCCTCTACGGTAAGAACATGGCTCCCACGGTAGGACACCAGGATGCCCGGTTGTGGAGCATCCAGAATGACCGCAGACAGCCCGGGGATCGCCGCAGGCTGGCTGATACTGGCCTGAATGATGTGCTCCGGCGCGTTGTCCACTTCAACGGCGCCGTGCGCCAGCACGGCAGCGGGCAAACACGTGGCGAGCAGCGCAACCGCCGTACTTATGGGCGATGTCCGTGTTTTTTTTGTCATCTGCATGGTCGTCTCCTCAGCCGGATATGCCAGGCAACAGCTCAAACATGTCCTGGCCCAGCTGCGCCATGGTGGCATCGCCCTGGCACTGGAGCGCTTCGTTTACCACCGCAATCGGTGCAGAAACCGAGGGTACCCGCCCTTCCGGCGTGGATTTGCTGACGAACAACATATACTGCCCCGCAGGCACAACGCTCTGTTTCCCGGGCATTTCCAGTTGCAGGTTGCGGCCGTTGCGAGCCTTGACTGGCAGCTCAATCGCCCGCTGATCGCCATCAATCAGGTGAGTCATCACCGTTCTCCGGATCAGCAACACCTTGTCGATGTCCTGGGCCTGGTCCACCTGAATGGTAAAGCTATCGCCAACACTGAGCTGCTCCGGTGCAGACAGAATGGTCGGCCGATCATTACGCATGGCGTAGGGCGGTGTGTAGATCTCGAAGCTTGGGTCCCGGCCATCGTTCGGGGCAAGCCCGAAGTCTTCCAGGCTGATGTGAGACAAATACGCTGTGTTGATCGGAGCGTGCCCGCCAATCATGACCCGGCCATCGGCCATCAACACGGCGGTGTTGTGATAGGTGCGTGGGCGATGGCCGCTGGCCATTTCGGTCCAGGTTTCGGTGTCCGGATCAAATCGCTCAGCGGTCATGATGGCGCCTTCAAGCCCCGGCAAGACGACGCCGTCTCGGGTGCCACCACTGAATACCATCACGCTGCCGTCGGGCATCACCACATTGGTTCCATACCAGCGCGGCTGGTTCAGGGCGCCAGTCAGCCGTGATTCATAGCCAATCTGATCGCCATTGGTTTCAATCCGATCGATTCGGCTCTGATCGGTAGGCAGGTAGCCGCCGGGGCTGGTCAGCAGTGCATAGCTGGGCACGCCACCGGCTGTGAGCAGTTCAACGTCGTTGTACTCGCCGTTCTCGTTCGGCCTTAACGGTAGCATGGTTGAGGAGGTGGAGCCCCGCATACCACCGCCTATGGCTTTGACCAGCGTGTCGGTTGTCAGGAGCGAATCGTCCGGGCTGGTCAGTAGATCCGTGACGGAGCTGATCAGTCCATCCGTGCTGGATAACAGGTCTTCGGTAAACAACCGGAGCTGCTCTTCGGTCAGGTTGGTCAGATTGAGCGTGCTGGCAAGTTGCCCCAAACCGACTTCGTCCAGCCGCAACGGCAGGCCGGCATAGCCAATGTCATTCCAACGCTGGCTGGCAGGGTCAAAGGTGGCGACAATGTTCCAGAGTGCCTGGTCATAACCCTGGCCAAAGGGATTGAAGGCCTGGCCACCGGCGTTGTAGAGCACGTGGCCGTTAGGTAGCAGGTGCAAGCGCGGGTACAGAGGCAGAGAACGATCAGCGGTGCTGGGATTTTGGCTCCACACGCCGGTGCAGGGGTTGAAGGTTTCCGTTTGCACCACGTTGCGGCCGGAGTTGATGGGCTCCTCGGGATAAACCGGCTTAAGCAGTTTGGTGACGCCGCTGGCAACAAAGATTTTGCTGTCTGGCAGCGTGACCATGGAGGGATACCAGCGGCCGAAGTTCATGTCTCCCGTTTGTCGCCAGGTATTGGTGGTCGGATCAAAGATCCGGGAATTCTTGATGCCTTCCAGCTCAGCTACCCCCAGGGGTAAGCCATCAATGCCCGGCTCGGAATAATAGTCGGTGCCGCCGACGGCCATGACACTGCCATCCGCGAGCCCGATCACGTCAGAGCAGAACAGGGCACCATCGTTCCGGTTGGTGTTGTCGGCGGTGTCCAGCAAACCGTCCAGTGGCGTTCCGCCAAGCAACGTCTCACTGTCGTTGCCGTCCGGGTTGGCACCACCGCGTAGCGGGGAGGGTTTCAGCCAGTCGGGGCGATCGTCGTTGCCCAGTGACAGCACCCGTGTCTGGTCGTTTACCGATACCTCGCCGAACTCTGCAACAATGGACAACTCAACGTTTTCGGTTCCCTCCAGCGCATTCAGGTAAAGAAGGCGGTCGTCCGGAAGCAGCGCCATGGTGCCGGCGGCCGGCTTACATTCCTGCAGACCGTCTTCGATGGTGATGCACTTTTCGTCGGTTTCGACCACTTCACCATCCACCACGATGGTGGGTTCGGCGAACGGTGCGCTGAACACGCCGATGGGTGAGTAATTCTCCGGGATGGCGGGCAGAGGCCTGGGCGACGGTTGAGCCGCGTCCGCGACTGCTGGCGCTTCGGTGCGTGTGTCGGCGGTATTGCCCGATTCAGCGCCGTCACCGCCGCAGCCTGAAAGATAGGCGGCGCCCAACAAAATGGGGACACCCCTGTAAAAACCGATTCTTGTTCTATTCATCGTATGCTCCCTTGTTTTGTATTTGTTTGGCATGCGGTGGTCTATGCGACCACTGCCTGTTCATACGAAGGGGAGCGGGAAAAGTTTCAAAAAATGTAATATTGTCTGACAGTGTTACTCGCGTAGGTCGCCCAGCAGGGCGCTCAGGGTTGCCTTGCCTTTCTTCTGGTTGACCTCTTTGTCCTGGTCCCCGAGACCTTCCCAGCGAACATCGTCTTCCGGCAGCTCGTCCAGAAACCGGCTGGGAATGGTCTCCAGTTTCTCGCCGTACTGTTTGCGTGAGGCGGCATAGGTCAGCGCCAGGGTTTCCCTGGCCCGGGTGATACCCACATACATCAGGCGACGCTCCTCTTCGATGTTGCCCTCCTCAATGCTGGTGCGGTGTGGGAGGATTTCCTCTTCCAGGCCCATGATGAAAACATGGGGGAACTCCAGGCCCTTGGAGGCGTGCAGAGTCAGCAACTGCACCTTGTCGCTGTCGTCTTCCTCCTCCCGCTGCTCCATCATGTCTCGCAGAATCAGTTTGGCGATGGCATCTTCTATGCCCAGTTCATCGGCGGTACCCTTGCCGTCGTCCAGCATGTGCTGGATCGATTCCACCAGGTACCAGATGTTCTCCATCCGCCGTTCGGCCTGCTTCGGGCTGCCGGAGTGCTGGTGCAGCCATTCTTCGTATTCAATGTCGGTGAACAGCTGCTTGATCACCGGTATCGGATCTTCCGAAAACAGCCGTTCACAGGTTTTGTCCACCCAGTGGGCAAAGCGGCGCAGCCGGTCCAGGCCTTTCTCGGTGACGTGGGTTTCCGCGCCCATATCGCCCAGTGCCTTGAACAGGCTGACGTTGCGAGCGCGAGCGTAGTGGCTCAGCTGTTCCAGGGTGCGCGGGCCAATCTCCCGGCGAGGCACGTTCACCACCCGCAGGAAGGCGGCGTCATCATCCGGGTTGATCATCAGGCGCAGGTACGACATGGCATCCTTGATCTCGTTCTTGGAGAAGAACGACTGCCCACCGGAGATCCGGTAGGGGATCTGATACGCCTGAAGCTTCATTTCCAGCAACCGGGCCTGGTGGTTGCCCCGGTACAGCACGGCAAAGTCTTTGAAATCGAGCCCGTTCTTCAGCTTCTGGTCCAGGATCTCTGTGGCCACCCGCTCGGTTTCCGCGTCTTCGTTGCGGCATCGGATGATGCGAATTTCCTCGCCGATGGTGTGGTCACTCCACAGGGCCTTCTCGAACACGTGGGGGTTGTTGGCAATCACCGTGTTGGCACTGCGAAGGATGCGGCCGGTGGAGCGGTAGTTCTGCTCCAGCTTGACGATCTTCAGGCTGGGAAAGTCTTCTTTGAGTTGTGCCAGGTTTTCCGGCCGGGCACCACGCCAGGCGTAGATGGACTGGTCGTCGTCGCCCACCACGGTAAACGCTGCCCGCTCTGCGACCAGTTGTTTGACCAGTTCATACTGGCACACGTTGGTGTCCTGATATTCATCCACCAGCATGTAACGGATTTTCCGGCGCCATTTGGCCAGCACGTCGGGGGTGTCCCGGAACAACTGCACCGGCAGCAGGATCAGGTCGTCAAAATCCACCGCGTTATAGGCTTTCAGATACTCGTTGTAGTGCTTGTAGACAATGGCGATGCGCTGCTCTCGCTCGTCAGCAGCCTTGCTGTAGGCTTCCGGCGGACTGCGCATGGCGTTCTTCCAGGACGAGATGGTCATCTGTACATCGTTCAGCTCGTCACCGGCCTCGGCGCTGGCCTCTCGCATCATCAGGTCCTGCAGCAGGGCTTTGGCATCTTCGGCATCGAAGATGGAGAAACCGGGGTGGTAGCCCAGGTGCGTATGTTCCTCCCGGATGATATTCAGCCCCAGGTTATGGAAGGTGGACACAATCAGCCCCCGGGCCTTACCCCGGTCAACAATCCGGCTGACCCGTTCCTTCATTTCCCGGGCGGCCTTGTTGGTGAAGGTCACGGCGGCAATGTGTCGCCCCGGAATGCCCAGTTCCTCAATCAGATAGGCAATCTTGCGGGTGATTACACTGGTTTTGCCACTACCCGCCCCGGCCAGCACCAGCAGAGGGCCTTCAGCGTAGCGAACCGCTTCGCGTTGTCTCGGGTTGAGCTTGTTCACAATGTAGCGACCAAATAGGGAACCATGGGGAGGTATTTAGCGTGGGGCTATTCTACACCAGCCAGACTTTCTGTACCTTGGCGATCTATCAGCTATGCTTCCTAGAATGGACGTTGCTGTTGGCCGACACATGGATTTTGCTCGATGACACTGTCTTTGGACACCAGACCTGATTGTCTACGCCTGCTGGTACTGACCCCGGAATACGCGGATTTTCTGTGGTTATCCGCACTGCTGCAAGACGATCCGGAAATCAGTCCGGACGCCATATGGTGCCCGGACCTCGTGGATTGTGATGATCTTATCCGCAACGCCAGTTTCGATGTCATTGTTTGGGACTGCATTTTTCACGGTGGTGACGAACAGTCTTTCCTTCAGTACCTATCGGTTTCAAGTGAAGACAAACCGGTGCTTGCCCTCAGTGCGGAGCCCTGCAATGAACGCGGGGGTAAATTGCTGCAGGACGGTGCGTCTGACTACCTGTGCCGGCAGACCCTGGATCGTTGGAGTTTTCGCCGGGCGGTGAAGTATCTCTGGTATCGCGTGCAGCTGTCCGAGTCGGCCCACGGCCAGTTAGGCCGTGAGGTGGCAACCGGGTTTATCAATAGGGACCTGTTCTTCGATCGCCTGCAGCAGGCGCTGTTGCGGGCGGAGAGAGCTGGCCACCGGCTGGCACTCCTGCATCTCAATGTCGATGATTTTCGCAGTATCAACGAATCCTTCGGTTATCAGAAAAGCGACCAGTTGATGTTCCGGCTGGCGGAGCGGCTGCGGCAGAAGATGCGTCGGGTGGATTCGCTGATGCGCATCGGCGGCGACGAGTTGGCGATTATTATCGAGAAGGTGGAAGACTCGCTCGATATTACCCAGATTATCCGTAAGGTGGTGGTTGCACTGGATGAGCCGCTGACCGTTGACGGCCAGATGATTGTGGTCAGCGCCAGCCTGGGCGTGGCGACCTATCCCGAGGCGGGCGACAGCCCGGAAGAACTGCTGAGGCGGGCCAACCGGGCGATGTTCGAGGCCAAACGGGACCCGGGTACCAGTTATCGGTTCTATGACCGGCAGTTACATATTTCTGCTGGCTACCAGCTCCGGTTGGAAGCGGATTTGCGCAATGCTTTGCGGGGTAAAGAGCTGGAGCTCTACTATCAACCAAGAATCGATCTGGCGACCGAAGAGGTTCGTGGCGTCGAGTGCCTTCTGCGCTGGAATCATCCCAAGCGAGGCCTGGTGGGGCCCGACGAGTTCATACCGGTGGCGGAGCGCAGTGGCCTGATTGTACCCATTGGTTACTGGGTTATAGAGCAGGCCTGCAAGCGCCTGCAGGAAAGCGCCGAAATGGGCTTTCCCGGCCTGGTATTTGCGGTCAATCTGTCGTTCCGCCAGTTCCACGACCGCAAGATGACCGAAACCATCTTCCGGATTATTTTCAACGCTAACGTCGACACCAGCCTGCTGGAGCTGGAACTGACCGAAAGCGCCATGATGCACGATCCGGATTACGCCCAGCGATGCCTGCGGGAACTCAATCAGCTAGGCATCAGCTTTGCCCTGGATGACTTCGGTACCGGTTTTTCATCCCTGAGCAATCTGCAACACCTGCCCATTTCCCTGGTGAAAATCGACAAATCCTTCGTCCAGGAACTGGGGCAGTCGGCGGATGCCGAGCACATCATCCGGGCCATCATCAGCCTGGCCCACAGCCTGCAGATCAGCGTGGTGGCGGAGGGTGTTGAAACTGAAAGCCAGCTGGAATTCCTGCGCCAGCAGCACTGCGATGAGATCCAGGGCTATTACTTTGCCCGCCCCATGCCCTGGAATGACCTTGTTCAATTCCTGAACCACCGTAACCAGTCCGCTTGCCTGCAGCAGTAAGCCGCTGTACCTTTGCGCATTAATTCCGAACGCGATAATACACAGAGGTTGCATGAACAGTATCTCCCGGCGCATTGCCGACGAACTCGGCGTACGCGAGCAACAGGTTAATGCCACCGTTGCCTTGCTGGATGAAGGGGCCACCGTTCCGTTTATTGCCCGTTACCGTAAAGAGGTGACCGGCTCGCTGGACGACAACCAGCTGCGAACCCTGGAAGAGCGTCTTCGTTACCTGCGCGAGCTGGAAGACCGCCGCGGCACCATCCTCAACAGCATTGATGAGCAGGGCAAGCTTACCGATGAGCTGCGCGCCGCCATCCAGGAGGCAGACACCAAGAACCGCCTGGAAGATCTGTATCTGCCCTACAAGCCCAAGCGCCGCACCAAGGCCCAGATTGCCCGAGAAGCCGGGCTGGAGCCCTTGGCTGACGCCCTGTTCGGCGACCCTACGCTGGACCCGGAAGCCACCGCCGCCGGTTACCTGAACCCGGAAGCTGGCGTGGAAGACACCAAAGCCGCGCTGGAAGGCGCCCGCCACATTCTGATGGAGCGCTTTGCCGAAGACGCCGAGTTGCTGGGTTCATTGCGGGACTTTATCTGGCAGGAAGGTCAGTTGAAAGTCACCGTAGTGGACGGCAAGGAGAACGAAGGCGCCAAGTTCCGGGATTATTTCGATCACGTGGAGCCCCTGAAGAAAGTACCTTCACACCGGGCCCTGGCGATTCTGCGCGGACGTAACGAAGGCATGCTGACCTACTCACTGGTGGTGGGGGATGTCGAAGACGATCGCCGTCAGCCCCATCCCGCCGAGCAGCGGATTGCCGCGCGCTGGGGTATTCGGGATAACGGGCGGGCCGCCGACAAATGGCTGTCGGAAGTGGTGCGCTGGACCTGGCGGGTGAAGCTCTCTACCCAGATTGAAACCGACCTGATGTCTCAGGTAAGGGAAGCCGCCGAGGCCGAAGCCATCAACGTGTTTGCCGCCAACCTAAAAGACCTGTTGTTGCTGGCCCCGGCCGGCCCTCGGCCAACCCTGGGCCTGGACCCCGGTCTGCGTACTGGCGTTAAAGTCGCGGTGATCGACGGCACTGGCCAGGTGGTGGACCACGGGGCCATCTTCCCCCATGCGCCCCAGAACAAATGGGAGCCATCCATTGCCCAACTGGCGGCCTGGTGCCAGAAATACCAGATTGAGCTGGTCGCCATCGGCAACGGCACCGCGTCCCGGGAAACCGAGAAGCTGGTGGGCGACCTGTGCAAACGCTATCCGGAACTGAAGCTGGCCCGTATTGTGGTGAACGAATCCGGTGCGTCCATCTACTCCGCCTCGGAATTTGCCTCAAAAGAGCTGCCGGATCTGGATGTTACCATCCGTGGTGCGGTGTCCATCGCCCGCCGCCTGCAGGACCCACTGGCGGAACTGGTAAAGATCGAACCCAAGTCCATCGGGGTTGGCCAGTACCAGCACGACGTTTCCCAGGTGCAGCTGTCTCGTAGCCTGGATGCGGTGGTGGAAGACTGTGTAAACGGTGTTGGGGTCGACCTGAATACGGCCTCCGTGCCTCTGCTTACCCGGGTGTCCGGCCTGAATCCGAGCATTGCCCAGAACATCGTCGATTTTCGCAACCAGAACGGCAAGTTTGTCAGTCGCAAGCAGCTACTGAAGGTCTCCCGGCTGGGTGAGCGCACCTTTGAACAGGCGGCTGGCTTCCTGCGTATTGCTGGCGGCGACAACCCGCTGGACCGTTCCTCGGTGCACCCGGAAGCCTACGGTGTGGTTGAGGCCATCGCGAAGGGTAATGGTCGCAAGGTGGAAGACATCATTGGCGACTCGGCGTTTCTGCGCAGCCTGAACCCTCAGGACTACGTTACCGAACAGTTTGGCCTGCCAACCATCAAAGACATCATCTCCGAACTGGAAAAGCCGGGCCGCGACCCGCGCCCCGAGTTCCGCTTTGCCAACTTCGAGGAAGGGGTGGAAACCCTGAATGACCTGAAACCAGGCATGGTGCTGGAAGGTTCGGTAACCAACGTCACCAATTTCGGCGCCTTTGTTGACATCGGCGTGCATCAGGACGGCCTGGTGCACATCTCCGCCCTGTCTCATACTTTCGTTAAAGATCCGCGCGAAGTGGTCAAGGCCGGTGATATTGTTAAGGTCAAAGTGATGGAAGTGGACATTCCCCGTAAACGCATCGGGCTGTCTATGCGTATGGATGACCAGCCCGGTGCCGAGACCCAGGCCAAGCCAGCCCGGGGCGCCGACCGCAACGCAGGTCGCTCCGGTGGTCGCAAACCCCAGGGTGGCCAGGGCCAGGCGCAGGGCGCCATGGCGGGTGCGTTGGCGCAGGCGCTGGCCTCTGCCCGCAAGAACGGTCGTTAAATCACCTTATCGATTCAACGCGATTGCTCCTCACGAGGGGGCAATCGCGCCAACAGGAGCTCACCATGGCTGAATCCCGCCACTCCCTGTTTCACCAGTTTGCGGCCAGCGATTGGGACGGTTTCCTCAAAGGGGTCGAAAAAGAAGGCCTTCGCGTGGATGCCAATGGTTTCATTGCCCAGACACCGCACCCGGAGGCGCTGGGCTCGGCCCTGACCCATCCACGGATTACCACCGATTATTCCGAAGCCCTGCTGGAGCTGATCACCCCGGTTTTCAGCTCCACTGAGGCCATGCTGGCATCGCTGCGAGACACCCACCGGTTTGTCCAGCAGAATCTCGGTGACGAAGTGTTCTGGTCGGCCAGTATGCCCTGTGAGATTGATGGCGATCAGAGCATTCCCATCGCTGAGTATGGCCGCTCCAACATTGGCCAGCTCAAGCATGTCTATCGGCAGGGGTTGGCTGTGCGTTACGGTCGCATCATGCAGAGTATTGCCGGGGCCCACTACAACCTGTCGTTACCCGACAGTTTCTGGCATAAGTGGCAGCAACTCACCGGTAATCAGGATGCCCTGAAGGATTTCAAATCCGACCAGTATTTCTGGTTGATCCGCAATTTCCGCCGACGAAGCTGGCTGTTAATGCTGTTGTTCGGTGCATCACCAGCCCTGGATGCCAGTTTCGTTGCCGGCGTGAAGCATGACCTAAGCCGGTTTGATGAGCGAACCTGGTATGGCAAACACGCTACGTCGCTGAGGATGGGTGATCTGGGTTACCACAACAATGCCCAGGCCTCCCTCAACATCTGTTTCAACGAGCTGAGCACCTACACCCGTACCCTGGACCAGGCTATCCATACCAATTGGCCGGCTTATGAAGCCATTGGCACCCGTCGTAACGACGAGTTTATCCAGATCAACACCAGTGTGTTGCAGATTGAGAACGAGTATTACAGCGCCGTTCGTCCCAAACGCACCACCGAGCGTGCCGAGAAGCCTATCCAGGCGCTGGATGCCCGTGGAGTTGAATACATAGAGGTACGTTGTCTGGATCTGGACCCATTCTCGCCGGTAGGGGTCAACCGGGCGCAGATCGATTTTCTGGATCTGTTCCTGCTTGACTGCCTGCTGACCGACTCTCCCCGCATCGGAGATGATGAATGTCAGCGGCTGGATGACAACTACAAAGATGTGGTGGCATCAGGCCGCTGGCAGGAGCTGGGGGTGTGCCAGGGTGGCCAGCGGGTGCCGGTGGGTAACGCGGCCCGTGAGTTGCTGGATCGCTTGCAGCCGCTGGCGGATTTGCTGGACAGCTGGGGTAAGGACGAGACCTACCGTTCAGCCCTGGCTGCTCAGCGTGAAAAGCTGCAGGGGCAGGAGTGGTCTGTGCCATCAGCCCGCGTACTGGCTTCGATGGAAGCCTCCGGGCTTGGTCACCGGGACTGGGTGCTGGCGTTGTCCCGGCAGCATCAGGAAACCCTCAGAAGCGAACCACTGGCTCCGGACGTACTGGCGGATTACCAACGCATGTCGCGGGAATCCCTGGCCGAACAGAAGGCCCAGGAACAGTCGGATAAACTTCCGTTTGCCACCTTCCTGGAAGAGTATCTTCGCTCGTGAGCCGTGGTTGAGTCACAACCCGAAAGGGACGTGACGCACAGAAACCACAGAACGGTTTGCCGGCTTCGTTACCTGCTGTTACTTTTGTTTACAACAGGTAAGGAGACGGCGCCATGGCAAGAGATATCAAGCTCGGATGGGATGTGGAAGCCCTCAACAAGGCATATCGCCAGGGGTACATGGCGGGCTCCATGGGCATGGATAAAAACCGATGCCCGTATCGGGGTGAGGTGATCATCGCTGCCTGGGAAGCGGGTTGGGATGATGCCGGCCAGGTGGCTGCCGAGCAGCCCTCCAGCGACGACCTGTTCTCCCGAATCGCCTGACCTACCTTTGTACCACAAATTCCGTAAACAGGACGCCGGTGATGCGCTCACCGGTTTTCTGTTCTTCCAGGGCAGCATTGATGCGCTGTGCTGCCTCCCCTCTCAACGCTTGCTGGCCCTGTTGCGTAGTGAGCTGGTCAACGTCGGTCTGTTCACCGAACAACATTACCAATTCGTGCCGTAATCTTGGCATATGGGCCTCTACAGCAGCTCTTGTCGTCTCCTGCGAGGCCCGCAGGGTTACAGACGCTTTCAGGTAAATGACCTTGTTGCCGGGTTCGCCCACATGGGTCACAAAAGCCGGCTCCATGGCGATGTAGTCGGTTACCCCCCGTTCCTCCGGCTCCTCCTCGGCCATGGCCGGCCAGGCGATCAGGGAAGCGACAGCGAGTAACAGCGTTAGGGCGTATTTTCGGTGAAAGGTCATAGGCGCAATGTTCTTCATGGGTTAGGATTGGCAGCATCAGCTTACATGATGATTCCGGGGTGTTGATTTGACAAGCAAATGGGTGTTCGGCGTCGTTTTTCTTCTGTGCGCAGCTCTGTTGGCCGTGGCCTTTTACATGGAGCACGTCATGGGCCTGGAGCCTTGCCCGTTGTGCTGGTTGCAGCGTTTTGGTTTCATGGGCGCAGGGCTGGTAGCCCTGATTGCGTTTCTCCATGGTCCCGCCGGTTTTGGTAACCGGGTGTATGGCTTTTTTCTGGTGCTGACCGCCGGTACCGGGCTGGGCATTGCTGGCCGGCAACTTTGGTTGCAAAGCCTGCCGGAAGATCAGGTGCCCGCCTGCGGCCCGTCCGTGGACTACATGCTTGAGGTGTTGCCCTGGTTTGAGGTGCTGCAGACGGCCCTGAAAGGCACCGGTGATTGCGCCGAGGTGGTCTGGCGCTTTCTCGGGTTGAGCATTCCTGGCTGGACAGCCGTGTTCTTCAGCTTGTTGGTGCTGGTTGGCCTGGTGATGATGTTCCGCCGATACCGGCCGAAAAACTGGTTGCAGGGCTGAAACGGTTGCGGGCCACCATGGCCTTGGGGTAACTTGATTCAGTCATGACAACAATCAAGTGAACGGCCATTTATCAGGCAGACTGACTGAGGGGAGACAGACGTCATGTTGGAGAACTGCAGAAACGCCAGGGAGCGTTGGGGCGGAGTCAGCGAGCTGATCGACCGTTGGCTGAAAGAGCGCCAGGAGCTGTTGGTGCGCTACTGCGATCTGTCGACCGAGACCGATTTTTCCCAGACCGAGATGCTGCGAGACAAGTTTGTCCGCCTCTGTGAGGTGCTGGTCGATTATGTGTCTGCCGGGCACTTCGAAGTCTACGAACAGTTGATCCAGGAAGCCCGTGAGTTCAACGATGGCGGCCTGGAGTTGGCGGCAAAGGTCTATCCCCGGATTGAGCAGACGACCGGCGTGGCTCTCAATTTCAACGATCGCGTTGATGGTCGACTACTGACCGAAGACGACGTCAGAGAGCTGTTCTCAGAGTTGTCAAAGCTGGGTGAGGTGCTGGAAAGCCGGTTCGAGATGGAAGATTTCCTGATCGAGCATTTGCATAACGCCCACGCTGGAAAAATGGCCTCAGCCTGATTTCGGGCAGCCAGTAGAGTGTTTCAAAAAAAACGGCCTGAATGTTCAGGCCGTTTTTTATTGCCCGGAGTTATTCGCTTTCCGGGTTCACTGCCAGCAGTTCTACATCAAAAATCAGGGTTTCGTTGGGCCCGATCGCCTGATTGCCACCCGGGCCGTAGGCCAGGTCGGCGGGGATGTAGAGCTTGTAGCGGGCGCCTTCGCTCATCAGCTGCAGGCCTTCGGTCCAGCCCGGAATTACCTGGCTAAGGCCAAAGGTAACCGGTTGGCCACGATCACGGGAGCTGTCGAACACATCGCCATTGATCAGCTCGCCGGTGTAGTGCACCTGTACTCGGTCTGAGGCTGTCGGGTTGTTGCCATCGCCTTCCTCGATGACCTCATATTGCAGGCCGGACTCGGTGGTTTCCACGCCTTCGCGCTCAGCGTTCTGGGCCAGGAAGGCTTCGCCGGCTTCCAGGTTCTGGCTGGCCAGTTCTTCGAATTGTTGTTCCTGTTGCCCCTGAAGCTCCTCCTGGTAGGCCATCAGTGCTTCCTGGATTTGCTCCCTGGTCAGGCGTTTGGTCTCTTCGTCGCCAGCGTGGCCGTGCTGGATACCCTGCAGGAACTGGTCCATTTGCAGGTCAGGCAGGTCATTGCTCATGCGCTCACCAAGCACCAGGCCCATGCCGTAGCTGACTCTCTCCGGCGTCGTGTCCAGGGCTGGGTCCTTTTCGGAGTCCTGGGCGGTAGAGCAGCCGGCAACCAGGCCGGTCATGGCGATAGCTAACAGGGTTTTCTTCATACTGGTATCCTTCGCGCGTGTAACAGGGCCTGACGGCCCACTTGGATTTGGCAAACAGGAAAGGTAACGGGTTCAGCCACAGGATGCCACTGAAACTGTGGTAACAGTGTGATGCTGTTGGCGTCAGGTACCGTTATCCCCGGGCGATGGCGCCAGGGAAAAAGGGGCCCGGTAGGGAGAACGCCAGTCGCTGTCATTGTCGGCCCGGCGTTCGTTATGCAGGTTCTTGCCCGGACGTTCAATGGCCAGAGCGTTCCAGGGGCCCTGGGCCGGTGGCTGGTCGGCGTAGTGCCAGTTCCCCTCGGTGTCCTGCCATTTGAAGACAATCTCCGGGCCCTCGGTGGGAATGGGGGCCGGCAGCAGGCCTTCAAACGAAGGGATGGCCTCGGGTTTCTCCTCGGCCGCAGACTCCGATACCTTGCCTGGGTCCCCCAGTCCAAAGAAAATCAGCAACAAAAGCAGGCCAAGGGCTGGAAACGATAGCCTAATAAGCCATTTCATCATCATGGCTGGGGTTCTCCTGCCGCAGCCGCCAGGAGGCCTGCCAGCGTGTCCATTGATACGGATGCCTGGGTGTCTGTGTCCCGACGCGGTGCTGCGGCCAATAGGTTTTGCAAGATGGCGGCTTTGCGATTGTGCATGTTGCCAGTCTCCGGGTACCTGGGTGTCAGTGTGTGCCAGGCCAGGGCAAGTTCGGTTTGCTCGGCCTGTAGTTCGGCCTGGGCCAGTGCTTCCCGGAGATCACGACAACCAATATGATGCCGGGGAATGGATTTTCTGGCGGAACGAATGCTGCCGGTTACACGGGATCGCCACTCTGTTACCTTAGCGTCCTCAACGCCAGTGAACAGGTGCCCGTTCACCCCCAGCCAGCCGGCACAGAGAATTCGGGTAACGCTCCAGTCACAGGCCTGCAACGTCAGGCAGGCCTCGGCCAGCTCCGGGTTTTGCCAGCAGGCCAGTGCATAACGCCACAGGGGATTATCCGGTTCCATTGTTGCGGGCAGATTCAATGATTCTGTCTGCGGAACGGTCATGGCAGGGCGCTTCCCTGGCTGAAATCCATGGATAAAGACAGTCTATGTTAACGATAACCGATCTCAGTTTACAACGAGGCGGCGTCTGGTTGCTAGAAAACGTCAGCCTGACGGTGCAGCCCGGCCAGAGGGTAGCGATTGTTGGCGCTAATGGTGCCGGAAAATCCAGCCTGTTCCAGCTCTTACTGGGCCATCTGGCGCCGGAGCAGGGCAGTGTGTCGTTGCCAGGGGGCTGCCGTATTGCCCACATGGCGCAGGAGGTTGAGGCCAGCCAGCGATCTGCCCGGGACTTTGTCCTGGATGGCGACTTTGAATTGCGCCGTATGGAGCGTGAGCTGGCCGATGCCGAGACCCGGGATGACCATCACGCCATTGCCCGCCTGCACGGCGAGCTGGATGTGCACGAAGCCTGGTCTGCGCCGAGAAGAGCCGACTCGTTGCTGCGTGGGTTGGGGTTCGCTGATAGCGATACCGGCCGGCCAGTATCGGCGTTTTCAGGGGGCTGGCGTATTCGCCTGAATCTGGCCCAGGCCCTGATGCGGCCATCGGACCTCCTGTTGCTGGATGAGCCCACCAACCACCTGGACCTGGACGCCTGTCTGTGGCTTGAGAACTGGCTTCGTCGATACCCTGGCACCCTGCTATTTATTTCCCATGATCGGGATTTCATGGATCGGGTGGCCACACACCTGGTGCACTTTGATAACAAAAAGCTGGAACTCTACACCGGCAACTACTCGGCGTTTGAAGTGCAGCGCAGTGAGCGCCTGGCCCAGCAACAATCCAATTACGAGCGCCAGCAGGCCCGTATTGCCGAGATCCAGCGTTTCATTGACCGCTTCAAGGCCAAGGCTACCAAGGCCCGCCAGGCCCAGAGCCGGGTCAAGGCCCTGGAGCGCATGGAACGAATCGCGCCAGCCCATGTGGATTCGCCCTTCAGCTTTGAATTTCCAATGGCGGACAAGGTGTCCAACCCGTTGTTGTCCATTCGCAACGGTGTGGCCGGCCATGGCCAGACGGCTATCCTGAACAATATCAACGTCACCTTGCTGCCCGGCTCGCGCATTGGTTTGCTCGGCCCCAACGGTGCGGGCAAATCAACCTTTATGGATGCCCTGCGGGGCACTGGTACCCTGCTGGCCGGTGAGCGTACCTGTGGCGAGCACCTGGCCATCGGGTATTTTGCCCAGCACCAGCTGGAAGCCCTGGACCTGGACGCCAGCCCGTTCTTGCATTTGCAGCGATTGTCGCCCCGTGCGTCCGAGCAATCGGTACGGAACTTTCTGGGCGGTTTTGATTTTCATGGCGACGAAGCCCTGAGTCCGATTCGCTCGTTCTCCGGGGGGGAGAAAGCCCGGGTCGCCCTGGCGGTGATCGCCTGGCAGAAACCCAACCTGCTGTTGCTGGATGAGCCCACCAACCACCTGGACCTGGAGATGCGCCAGGCCCTGACCATGGCATTGCAGAATTTTGATGGTGCCATTGTGGTGGTGTCCCATGATCGGCACCTGTTACGCAATACCGTAGACGAGTTCTGGCTGGTGTCGGATGGCACAGTCCAGGAATACGACGGCGACCTGGAAGACTATGAACGCTGGCTGGCAGACCGCAGGAAGGATGAGGACGAGCCCCCCAAACGCCAGGTAGCTGAGGATTCAGATGCTGAAAAGAAGGCGGGCAGTGGCCAGGCATTGACGGCCGAAGAGCGCAAGGCCAGAAAACGCCAGGAGGCGGAACTTCGTCAGAAGCTGAGCCCGTGGCGGAAAAAACAGGTATCTCTGGAAGCCCGGATGGATCAGCTGCAGCAGCAATTGGCAGGCGTGGAAGCTTCTCTGGGCGACCCTGCGGTGTACGAAGACAGCGGGAAATTGCGCCTGAAGGCGCTGCTGGCGGAGCAGACCGAACTCAAGCGGGCCCTGGAGGAGGCCGAGGCCGAATGGCTGGAGGTCAGCGAAATGGTGGAAAACCTCGAGGCCGAACTGGCTGGCTAGTGCCCCATCGGGTTTACCGGGTGCCGATTTCCAGGGTGAAATCCTGTTTGGACAGGTAATCCCGCTCGTTCTCCAGGTCTGCCAGGGTCAGTGGCCGGTTATCCAGCCAGCCTTCCGGAAACTCCACCACCAGCTTGTTTTCATGGCCATGGAGGACGAATTCGGGTGGCTGCTCCAGATTCCTGGGGTGTTGGATTAGCACGGCCAGCCTTAGCAAAACGCACAGGTAGCGCAGGCGCGGCTTGTCTTCCGGCTCTATGCCCTCGAACACGGTGGAGGAGAATTTCCGTCGATGGCCACGCACCAGGGTGGCCAGATCTTTTTGAAACTGCTGGGTAAACCCGGGCAAGTCGGAATAACGCAGCAGATAAGCGCCATGTTTGTGGTACTGGCTGTGGGAGATGGTCAGACCAATCTCGTGCAGCCGGCAGGCCCAGCGCAGTACATCCTCGTCCGCTGACGTATGCAGGCCCCATTGATCGGCCACTTGCTGCCATGCAGCAATAGCCGTTTGCTCAACGGCAGCGCCGTGAGCCTGGTCCACATGGTAGCGCTCCTGCAGCGCGGCAATGGTGCGCTCCCGTACATCCTCGTGCTGGATACGGCCTACGATGTCGTACAGCAGCCCCTCCCGCAGCGCGCCATCAGCGAAGGTCATCGCTTGAATATCCAGTGATCGGAACGCCGCCAGCAGGATGGCAAACCCGGCCGGGAAAATGCTTTGCCGGTCCTGGCGCACGCCCAGGTCTGCCAGTTTTTCGACCCTGCCCATGTCGACAAGCCGTTTACGCAGCTCTTCCATTGCGTCACGGGTGAGGGTGCCATCGGTGATCTTCAGGTTGGCCAGCACACTGCAGATCGCCTTGATGGATCCTGAGGAACCGACGGCACTCTGCCAGCCAACCGAGCGGTAGTGCTGGCGGATGTTCAGGAGCTCCTGTTCGGCGTGAGTGATCGCCTTGTCCATCTGCCGCCGGGTAATTTTGCCGTCCGGGAAATAGCGATTGCGAAACGACACACAGCCCATATGCAGGCTTTCCAGCTCCTGGGGCTCAAATCGCTGGCCGATGATGAATTCGGTGCTGCCGCCGCCAATATCGATGACCAGTCGCCTGCCTTCGTCATCGGCCAGAGTGTGGGAAACGCCAAGGTAGATCAGACGGGCTTCTTCCCGTCCCGCGATGATCTCAACCGGGTAACCGAGGACCTCTTCTGCCCGGGCAATGAACTCGGGGGCGTTGCGGGCCACCCTCAAAGCGTTGGTGCCGACAATCTGAACCCCCTCGGCAGGCATGCCCTGTAGGCGCTGGGCAAACCGGCTGAGACATTCCAGGGCCCTTTGCTGGGCTTCTTCCGTCAGCCGGTTATAGGGGTCAAGCCCCGCGCCCAGCTGGACCTTTTCGCCCATCTTTTCGACGGTACGAATTTCACCATGGACCAGGTGGGCTACGACCATATGAAAACTGTTGGAGCCCATATCAATGGCTGCCAGCATGTCCGGGGAGGGGGCGGTGTTCTCGGCAGGGGATGCGGCCGTCACGTGGGTTGGCGTCCTGTATGGTGTGAACTTGTCGATACAATGGCCGTACTATAAAAGAAAGCGCGGTGCGCTGTCAGTAACGGTCTGCGGTGAATACGGATGCGGATCGTCGCCGACGGAAACAGATCTCGCTTCACATTGAGGCCGGCAATCGCGTAAAGTATTCGTCTAACGAAATCCGGGCAGGCGACATTCCGATGACGGTTTGTACAGCCTGCTACAGTCAACAGCGACTCCGACGCGGCTGCGTTACAGGCCCCGGAGCGCCTGAATCAGGAAAAGGTAATGAGCGGAAATATCGTTAATGTCACCGACGCTTCTTTCGAACAGGACGTACTGAAGTCCGACGTCCCGGTACTGGTCGACTACTGGGCTGAGTGGTGCGGCCCGTGCAAGATGATTGCCCCGGTTCTGGAAGAAATCGCCGACGAATACGACGGCAAGCTCAAGGTCTGCAAGCTCAACATCGACGAAAACGAACAGACCCCGCCCAAGTTCAACATCCGTGGTATCCCGACCCTCATGCTGTTCAAGAACGGCAACGTGGACGCCACCAAAGTTGGCGCTTTGTCCAAGTCACAACTCGCCGCCTTCCTCGACAGCAACCTCTGATCCGCTGTTGAAGAAAACCGCCCCTGAACATGGTTCACGGGCGGTTTTTTTGGTGCGCCAGGCATGGCGCGTAGCGCCTTGACGGGCGCTGTTCCGGTACAGGTGGTGCTGGCCGGATGACTTGGGGGTGCAAGTCCCCTGTGGGCCCGGCAAGGGGAACCACTAGCCGGACGGCAAGGG
>NZ_LOCO01000028.1:0-52884 GCF_001574445.1 Marinobacter excellens LAMA 842 | reverse complement strand
GCTGTATTGCTTGCGTTTCTTGCTCATGATTCTCCTCCTTGTGGAGATGATGAATCAGAGCTTAGGCACCTGTCCAAATTTCGGGGTCCACTTCATAGTGTCAGGGTGGCTAATCTTATCATTCTGGATTATTCCTCCGAGCATCAACTGGATCATGAGCACTGGTCTTGGCTTTGTTCTAAGACCTTTCGAAAAAACGCTTAGTAAAAAGTTTGACGAGTCCATGGAAGACGGGTGCAGTGAATTCAACCGAGTCACCGGGCAGGTTCGGATCGCTTTGGGGCGCGGCTCGTATTTTGAGGCCCCGTTTGTGGAGTTCGACGCATACGTGGACAGGGTTATTCAGCAAAGCGGTGTGTTTTACAGATTAATTCTGGTCCATCGCTATACTCAGAAAACCTTCAACAACACCGCCTTTAGTACTATTGAAGCGAACAAAAATGAAGTCCTCGCCATCTGGGACATGTTGCAGCGTTATATGGATGTGAGTCAGCCGTTACCCGACGTTCCGCGTTTGGAACCCTTCCGCCATCTGGACCCAATAACCGCTGAACACGACAAGAAAATTGATCGCAACCCCCGATACTGGCGGGACCTCGAACTAGAATCCTGGAAGAATGGCGAAGGTTGGACAGAAGTCCATCAGCGGCAGAGTCAGTTCCCGTGGGGAAGCAGAGTCTGCAAGCTGACCCCGCAACTGGGCAAAATATCGATGGAAGACTACCGTAAACAGCGGCCTGCCGGCGCTTGGCCAATTTGATGTTACAAGGAAGGTAAATTATGGATCGCCAAATTAAAGATCTCATGGAGCAGGGCTTGAGTCGAAATGAAATCTTCGAACAGCTCAAAAAGCAGTCGGGCAATCAAATGCGCCTGGCTAACAAGATTGCAACGTTCGAGCCTGGCTCATCCTCAAGACAAACTGCCCTGCGGAACCGAGTCCTCATGGCGCTCTGCCTGCTCCAAGCGTGCTTCGGGATCTGGGTGATCCATTCCAATGTGGTCCCGATGGATGAGGAGTTTGGCTGGCAAGGCATCGTCGCAACGTTCGTTTTGACGATTTTCTATTTTGTCGGCCTGTTCAGAAAGTCTTTCACCGGATATGCCTCGTTCATTCTGCTCTGTATTACTGTAGCTGCCGGCTATGTCTATTTCTTCAACTATTTCCCTGTTGTCTCGATCGTGGGTGTTCTGTTGGCCGTTGCCGGCGGCGCTCTTTCGTACACGATCAAAGTTCGACTTTTTCCTCACATGGGCTTTATGGACGTAAGGAAGGATGAAAACGGGAAGCACATCTTCGAGTAGTCGAAGCTGTATTCTCCGAGTTATGATCAGGCTCGCCCTGTTGCAAAATGCAACTCCTGTAGTAATCTGTACGCATGGTTCGCGGCAATCATTTCAGGAGGGCACCATGGCAACTGCAATTCGAATCGATGACAAACTGATCCGGGAGGCGGCTGCAGAGGCTCAGGTTCAACGTCGTTCTACGCCCAAACAGATCGAATACTGGGCGGAGATTGGCAGGATTGTCGCTGGCGAAGTCTCGGCTGAGGATCTGATGTCCATTGCGCAGGGCAATCGTCGGGTAAAGGTGGAGCCGTTAGTTCCGGAGCCGGTATCCGGTGATGAATTATGGGCTGAGGTGGATGCTGCCCGTGATTCCGGTGAGCTAGCTAAGATTATTGCTAATAATCGTGTTGTCTATCAGCGTTCACCAAACAAACCGGGCTATCTGCAGGCTATCCATCCTGATGGTACCCGGCAAACCGGTGTTTTCAGAAATGGAGTTTTTGAGGCGCTGAATGATCGAGACAACGCAGCCTGAACTTTGGATATTGGTCGGCGGCAATGGGGCCGGCAAGTCGACTTTTTATGAAAAATTTCTGGCTCGCCGAAATTTTCCGTTCATCAACGCAGATAACATTGCCAGGAGCCTCTGGCCGGATGAGCCAGAGAAACACAGCTATGCGGCGGCTTTAATTGCCGAAAAGGAAAGATTTCGTTTTCTGGAGGAGGGCAGCAGCTTTTGCTTTGAAACAGTGTTTTCTCATCCATCGAAGCTGGACTTTCTGGGTGCTGCCAAAGCGGCGGGCTTTCGAATCCGAATGGTTTACTTCCATCTCGATTTTGTGGCGCTGAACAAGGCTCGGGTGTCCTCTCGGGTAAAGGCGGGAGGGCATGGAGTTCCTGAGAAGAAGATCGAAGATCGCATCCCTCGTACCATGCAGAATGTGAAGGCAAGCATTGGCTTGGTAGACGAACTTTATCTTGTTGACAACTCCAGTGCCGAGAAGCCGTTTTTGCGAGTGGCCGAGCATCGTGGGGCAAAGTGGGTGCTGCATCAGGACGTCTTGCCGGAGTGGGCTGAGGTTTTTATCAGGATGTAGTTCCGTCATACTTTACTCTTGGGCGTCAAGCAGGCCACTCCCCCGGCACCACAAACCACCGCTCCCTCTCAACCCAACACCCAATCCCTGGCTGCCACTCCACCCGCGCAAACAACACCGGCACGCCCTGGGCCTCCACAAATGCCACGGCCTCCCGCGCCACCTCACTATCGGGCCGATCATCCTGCCTCCAAGGCCCAATCCAATGTGGCTTTTTCAACGGCACCCAGCCCATCAGAGCGGTGTTCTCCAAATCACGGGCGTAGCACCATCGCCCCTGCCTATGGCCCGCCGGTACGTAGTCCGGAAGTGCCACTCCGTCATCCGGATAGAACAGATAACCCGGCAGAAACACTCGCGGAATAATAGGCTCTGAAATCCCCAGATCTGCTAACAGAGCCTGCGCTTCCTCCCGCTGTGCCATAGGGCTCTGGTGGCTGAGCATTCGGTCTACTTTCAGGTCCAGGCGGTCCTTGGCGTTTGGCCCGTACCACTTGGTAATGTCGGGGCCTTCGTTGACGCCCAGGTAGTATTTGATGGCAATTTCATGGTGTTCCAGGCACCGGGTGTGTGGATTCCGCACCAGAAAATCCAGCTCGCCGATGGTTCGGTTGCCGGCCTTGATCTGCTGGTTTTTTAGCAGCAGTTCCCAACCTAGAAGGTCGACCAGGAGCACTTCGTACAAACGCTCAAAGTAATGGCCAAGGCGGCGCTCGGTAGTGGCCGCGAGTCTTGCTGGCATGGTGTCCGGGTGCTTGTCCCAGTGTTTGAGTTTGTCGCGGTAATCATCGGGCAGCCACTGCAGTGGCTCAAAGCTCACGGGGGCGGCCAGGAGTTGCGGTGCCGTGCACAGCCAGGCGAGATGCCGGATGGCCGGTATCTGCAGGTTGAGCAGGGTTTCGGTTTCTGCGTTTGTCGTCATGGCCTGAGAATAACGTAAACTGGGCGTGTTTGAGAGCCACGAAACCACAGGAGCCCTATATGCAATACCTGCACACGATGATTCGGGTCAGCAATCTGGACGACACACTCCATTTCTTCTGCGACCTGCTGGGTATGGTGGAGATTTCTCGTAAAGACAGTGAGAAAGGCCGTTTTACGCTGGTGTTCCTGGCGGCCCCGGAAGACGAAGCCCGTGCCCGTGAAGACAGGTCGCCGATGATTGAACTTACCTATAACTGGGACCCTGAGGAGTACACTGGCGGCCGGAATTTCGGGCACCTGGCATTCCGGGTGGAGAACATTTATGCGCTGTGCGAAAGGCTCCAGGCCAACGGCGTTACCATCAATCGCCCGCCTCGGGATGGCCATATGGCCTTTATTCGAACACCGGATAATATCTCGATTGAACTGCTGCAGAAGGGCGATGCGCTGCCGGCGCAGGAGCCCTGGGCCAGTATGGAAAACACCGGTACCTGGTGAGGTCATGGAGTCTATTGGTCAGGCTAAAGTGAGACTTGGTTCACATTTTTGACGCAGACCCCGGGCGATTTGACCAAGGCTCTGAAACATAACACTCGCTTATCATTTGTTGCGCTATGTAACGCTCTGTTACTAAAACAACAACAAATGAGGTGGTCGTTATGTTCTCCAGAAACGCTCTGGTTGCAACCGTTATGCTGGGTTTGGTGGGGTGCGGGGGTTCCGGTTCAGAGAACGCTTCCGATAATACCAATGCCCAGGGCCCGGGGCCGACGGTTCCGGGCACTACGCCGCCCGGTCAGTCTGATGGCAACAAAGGTCTGCCAATAGGTGAGGGCGAGGTGCGGGTTCTGTCCAATCGCGCCGATTTGATCAGCGGTGGCGATGCCCTGATCGACATCGAGGCTGCCAACCCGGAGGCTGCCCGCGTGTTGCTGAATGGCCAGGATATTACCGGGCAGTTTACCTTGATGGAGCAGGGGCAGCTGCGCGGTCTGGTTACCGGCCTGGCGTTGGGTGATAACACGCTGGAAGTGCTGCTGGATAATCGCAGTAGCCGGCTGGTGAAGACCATCACTAACCATCCGAAAGGTGGGCCGGTATTTTCGGGCCCCCAGGTTCAACCCTGGACCTGCACCAACGCCGCTGCGGTGGATGAGCAATGCAACCAGCCTGCGGAATACCGCCTCAAATATGTTCCTGCGGAACGCTTTACCCGATTGTTCACCGAGTTTGATCCGCAAGACCCCGGCCTGCCGGATGCTTTTTTGCCTTACGACCCGGAAAACCCTCCCACCGATGACGACATTGCCACCGTGACCACCGACGAAGGCGTTGAAATGCCGTTCATCGTTCGTGTGGAAACCGGTGTCATGAACCGGGACCGTTACCAGGTAATGTCATTGTTCCAGCCCGGAAACGACTGGACCGCCCTGAATCCCCAGGAGCAGTGGAACGGGAAAGTACTGGTTCATCACGGCGGTAACGTGGGGGTGAGTTACGGTATGGGCAGTCCGCCCAACGGTGACATTTCCGGCCTGACTAGCGGTAACGAGCTGTTGCTGGGAGACAGTATTTCCGTGGCGCTGGCCCGGGGTTTTGTAACCCTGTCCACCGCCCAGGCCAATCTTGGCCACAACGTGAATCTGGTGACCGCTGCCGAGTCTTTGATGATGGCCAAGGAACACATTATCGAGAACTATGGCCCGGTCCGTTACACCATTGGCACTGGCTGCTCGGGTGGGGCGATTGCCCAGCAACACATTGCCAATGCCTACCCCGGTATCTATCAGGGGTTGATTGTTCAGTGTTCCTATCCGGATGTCTGGACCACCGCTACCCAGTTTGCCGACTACAACCTGATCAGCAACTACCTTGGGCTGCAGATGCCGGAGGGTCCGGAAGGGTTCTTCTCCTTCATGACGGATCTGCTAACGAACGGTTTGCTGCCAACCCAGTGGCCCTTTATTTATGGGCACCTGCCCGTTAATCCAGTGGTTTCAGACCTGGCCTTCTTCCCGGCGGCCTACCCAGACCAGGAAGATTGCCGGCGCCTGAAGGAGGGCGTTGAGGTTTATCATCCTGAGGAACGACCGGGCGGCCTGCGCTGCGGGTTGATCGATTACATGGTCAACCAGTTTGGCGAGCGGCCACCGGAGGTGTGGTCTGAAAATGAACAGCTTTTGGGCCGGGGTTTTGCCGGCATTCCGCTGGATAACGAAGGGGTTCAGTACGGCCTCAGAGCATTGCAGGAAGGGTTGATTACCGGTTCCCAGTTCCTGGATCTGAATCGGGAGATTGGTGGCTTCAACGTGGACATCAAATATCAGCCAGAGCGTACCCTGGGCGATATCCAGGCCATCACCAATGCTTATCGCACCGGCGCCATCAACACTGCAGAGAATCTTGCCGGTGTGCCGATGATTGACTTGCGAGGCCCAGATCCCGGCTTTGCCCACGATGCCTTCCACTCCTGGCAAACCCGTGCCCGCATTGAGGAGGTTCAGGGACATTCGCTCAACCATGTGATCTGGTATGGCGCCTTCCCGATCGCCGGGGATACCGTGTTTACCACCGAGGCCCTGTTGACCATGGACCAGTGGCTGGCGGGCATCGAGGCGGATGAGCGCCAGGATAGCCTGCCGGAGAAAGTGATTCGCAACCGGCCCGGCTTCGCCCGTGATCGCTGCCTGTCGTTGTCGGGCGCTACCGCCGAATGGGGTGTGATTCTGCCGCTTACCGGTGGCCTGTTGTACCCGGACCCGGTTCTGCCCGGCCTGGAATACTTGCCAACCAACCGATTGCCGGCAGAGATGGGTGAGATCTTGGACGTGGCCACCGGGCAGGTGTGCGGCCTGGATCTTGGCGCCCTTGGCTTGCCATCGCTGGTGACCGATCTGCTGGCGCCGATCACAGACCCGATTGTTGAAACCCAGGCACTGCTGGTGCAAACCCGGTTTGGTACCCCAAGAACCGTGGCCGGAGATGACATTCGCACCCTGAATAACAAGTGTCAGCTCAAGCCAGTTGACCCTGCGGATTATTCAGCCAATCTGCTCCAGGGTATTTTCAACTCTGAGAACTTTGCCCAGAAGGTTGCGGAGATCTTCCCGAACGGGGTATGCGATTACAGCAAACCACCGGTTGGCCAGGTACCAACAGTGACCTGGATGCATTATGGTGATACCGAGACGGTGGTGCATGGCGGCGCGCCGCTGAGCAGCAACGATCAGCCTGTTCCGGGGTGGGCTTCACCGGCGTTTGCGGTCACCCTGTCACCGAATCAGGCTGAGTAATCAGGGCCACAGGGTCGGGATGCGCCTGGCCCTGTGATTGGGTTGCAAGGCATCGGCCCAAGCTCCAACCTGAACATAGTGCGGCCGACTCAGCAAAACCGGCGGCTAACCGTTGCTGTTGGCCGCTCTTCCCCCTAAAATCCCTTGCTGTTCAAACCATGCATCAGGATGATGCTGCCCCAAACCCAAGGAAGGAGAATGCCGATGGATGATTGGCAAGGGTGCCTTGCGCCCCAGTGTCAGACTGCGCTTTTGCAGGCCCGCAACAATGTCGCCAGCCGCGGTGGTTCGGTGATTACGGTTGAAGACTACCTGTTGGCATTGCTCGATGCCGTTCCGGAGGCAGTTTCGTTTCTGAAACGGCAGGGTGTGGACCTGGACGAACTGATTCGCACCATCCAGGGTGAACAACCCATTGTTGCAGAAGTACGTGGCGATGGGGACCTGTCTTCCCAGCTTATCTATTGGATTTCCAGCACCCGTGAAGCGACCGATCAGCCCTGGCTGGACTGGCCTGTACTGTTGCATGGGCTGGTTCACCTTGCCGAGCGCCTGCAAGACAAAGCCTATGTGGCGGTGCTGGAACTGGTCAGCCACTGGCCGAGTGCAGAGGGTGAGGCCTGCACGCCTCCGGCTTCACCTGACCAACCTTTCAGCCCCGTTACGGTGACTGATCCAGCCTGGTTGCAGCTGGCTGAGGACGTTGTGGTGGCTTTATCCGCAAACCGGAATGGGTTGATCTGGGTAGCAGGCCCCCGTGGTAGCGGAAAAACCGCCTGGCTGAGGATGTTGCTGGCGACGCCGGGATTCTCGTGGGTGCAGATGGACTTGCGCCGCCAGGCAGAGGTGATGGCGTCCGATCAGCCGGTGGTCCCATCAGGCGGGGGCGGAGTCGCACAGTGGCCAGCGATGATTCTGGACAATGTGGCACCGCTCGACCTACTGGAACTGATGGGCATGCCGGATGGTGCTGTTCGGGAACTGGTGACAGGATGGCAGGGGCCAATCCTGATGCTGGCATCAGACGACAGGGGTAAAGGACGAACAGACAACCGCCGGTTGGCCGCCATTCTGGGCCGGGAGTTGGAAACCATGGCGATGCCGGGTGTTAGCGAGGCGCAGAGAAGAGCGATCTTGACAGCACACCAGCCAGCCATCGAAAAGCGTTGGAACCTGCAATTGTCGCCGGCAGCGATGGAGTATGCGGCGTCCCGCCAAACACGGAGTATAGCAACGCCCGGCGGTATGCTCGAATGGTTGCACCGGGCAGCCGCCAGGCTTGACCTGTTTGCCAGCCGGGGACCGCTGGAGGCGGTGGCTCTGGCGGCAGAACACGACACCCTTCGGCGCCAGTCCCTGGTGGCCCTCGCCCGGGGGGAGTGTGCTGAGCGGGTAGAGCTGCAGATACAACAACTGGATCTTGAACAAGCCGCCGCTGAGGTGGTTTGGCACGAACGTAAGCGCTCCGGCACCCTGCGCCGGTTATTGGTGGAGGATCTTCGCCAGGAACTGGAACGATGGGTTGCAGCCAGGCCCGGGCCGGTTCACTATGTGCTGAATTGTGAACAACAGCAGGGAGATACCTTGGGTGCAGGACCTGGAAATTTATATTCGTGATCTGGAACCGGCGGCCGTATCCGGTTGGCTGGAGAACCAGCTTGATGACGTTCAACTGGACGATTCGGATGTCACGTCGGTGGTGAAGGGAAGCGCGTTGTTCAATGGTACCCGTTTGCGGATTACCCTGTATCCCGGCGCCTTTGGAAAGAGGTTTACCTCTGTGCTGATGGAGGGCGACGATTTGCCCTGGAACAGCGACCTGGACTGCGCCCGAAGTGCCTGGCGGGCCATGGAAGGGGAGATACGGTGCAGCACCGGTGACTGGAAAGAGGGCGATCCGGTGGAAGATGAGAAGTGGTGGCGCCTGGACCACCGGGGTGAACAACGGGTGGTTTGGAACTGAACCGATCGCTAGAAGGTAAAAAGGCAGCCATTGGAGGCTGCCTTTTTCGTATCCCGTGCTTTGAAATTACTCGCTCAGGATAGACACGTTGTCTGCTTGCAGGCCTTTGTCGGCTTCCACAACGTTGAACCGAACCAGTTGGCCCTGACGCAAGACTCGGCGACCACGACCGCGAATGGCGCGGAAGTGTACGAAGATCTCGTCGCCGCTGTCGCGGACGATGAAGCCAAAGCCTTTCTTGACGTTGAACCACTTGACGGTGCCTTCTTCATCACCTTCCGGTGTGGTGTCGTCAAAATCGTCTTCTTCGTCATCATAAACGTTGTTCTGGCGACTGTTGCGTGCCGGGCGGCTCTGGCTTCTGGAAGCCGGCGCTGCGGAGGGCTGCTTGGTGGCAAGCGCGATGGCCAGAAAACCGGTGATGGCAAAAATAACAAAGGCAATCAGGTACGCTGCAAGGCCTCCAACACTGCCCAGTGCCTCGGCGAGGTTGCCAGCGCTCAGCGCGGCCAGGAATTGCGGTGTGACAGACAGCAGCAGAAACAGTACCAGGGGTGCCGGAATGGCGATCATAAGGGAAAGACGGATCGCTTTGGCTGGATTACGCATTGGCTGAATATTCTCCATGGGTTAACACTAACGATAAAAAGCCAGACATCGGGTAACATGGCATGCCCGGCCAATGAACGCCGCCAATGTTCAATGTTGGCGGTAAAAGGCGGCATCATACCAGATTACCGAAAGGGCTGACCAAATCTCATGAGCAAAAAGACACTGGAAGACAGGCTTGCAGAGCTGGAAATGCGACTTGCGTTCCAGGACGATGTGATCAATACCCTGAGTGAGCAGGTGGCGAAGCAGGAGATGGATATTCGGGAGCTGTGGGATGCCAAGAAGGTGCTGCATAAGCAGTTGAAGGATATTTCGCCTTCGAATATCAAGGCGGAGGAGGATGAGACTCCGCCTCCGCATTATTGAATTTGGAGAAGGTCCGAGAATCCGGGGTCAGACCCCTCAGAGTTAGCCTAGCAGTTCTTCCAGTATCTGTTCGTAGATTTCGGAGAGGGTATCCAGGTCTTCGGCCTTTACGCATTCGTCCACTTTGTGGATGGTGGCGTTGATGGGGCCGAGTTCTACTACCTGTGCTCCAGTCGGTGCGATGAAGCGGCCATCAGAGGTGCCGCCGGAGGTGGACAGCTCGGTCTCGCGGCCGGTGACGGAGCGGATGGCGTTCTGGCTGGCGGCAACCAGGGCGCCCTTGTCGGTCAGGAAGGGGCGGCCGCTCAGGTGCCACTGCAGGTCGTACTTGAGCTGGTGCCGGTCCAGAATGGCCACTACCCGCTCTTCCAGGCTTTCTGCCGTATTTTCGGTGCAGTAGCGGAAGTTGAAGTGCACCAGGCACTCGC
Source organism: Marinobacter excellens LAMA 842 (assembly GCF_001574445.1). Taxonomy (NCBI): domain Bacteria; kingdom Pseudomonadati; phylum Pseudomonadota; class Gammaproteobacteria; order Pseudomonadales; family Marinobacteraceae; genus Marinobacter; species Marinobacter excellens. The sequence continues at coordinate 42,911 of NZ_LOCO01000028.1, read as the reverse complement.
CGGGAATGATGTTGCTGCCCACGCCGGATTCAATCCGGGTAATCTGGAACGTGGTCGGCGGGAAGAAGTCGTTGCCGTTGTCCCAGAATTCCCTGGCCAGTGCATCCAGCGCCGGTGCTACGGTGTGCACGGGGTTCTCTGCCAGATGAGGGTAGGCCACGTGGCCTTGTACACCGTGCACCGTCAGGTAGCCGTGCAGGGAGCCCCGGCGGCCGTTCTTGATGACATCACCCACTTGATGGGTGCTGGAGGGCTCGCCAATCAGGCACCAGTCCATCTTTTCGTTACGGGCTTCCAGGGTTTCTACCACTTTCACCGTGCCGTCCTGGGCGGGGCCTTCTTCATCGCTGGTGATCAAGAGGGCAATGGAGCCGCGGTGCTCAGGGTTGTTCGCCACAAACCGTTCGCAGGCGGTAATGAAGGCCGCCAGACTGCCCTTCATGTCTGCCGCGCCCCGGCCATACAGATAGCCATCTTTGATCACGGGATCAAACGGCGGGTGGGCCCAGTTTTTCTCCGGGCCGGTTGGCACCACATCGGTATGGCCGGCAAACGCCAGTACCGGGCCGTCTGAGCCCTTGCGGGCCCACAGGTTATCCGTGTCACCAAACCGCAGGTTCTCGCCTGCAAAGCCCAACGGCGCCAGGCGGGACATCATTAGCTCCTGACAGCCGGCGTCATCCGGCGTAACCGAGCGGCGGCGAATGAGGTCCATGGCGAGTTCTAAAGTGGGTGATAATGACATGCGGGAAACCTGTGTAAAAAAAGAAAATTTGCCACGGACAACACGGACGTTCACGGACATCAAGGAGGGTTTTGTCCGTGATTGTCCGTGTCGTCCGTGGCTAAATCACGCTTTTAGTTGTTAGCGTGCAGCTCTTCGTTCAGTTCAATGGCAGACTTATTGGTTTTGCACTCGACCGCGCCGGTCAGGCTGTTGCGACGGAACAGCAGGTCGTTCTTGCCGGCCAGGTCGCGGGCCTTGATGACTTCTACCTGCTCGTTGTTGTCATCCAGCAGGTTCACCTTGGTGCCAGAGGTGATGTACAGGCCAGCTTCAACGGTGCAGCGATCGCCCAAGGGGATGCCGATGCCGGCGTTGGCGCCGAGCAGGCAGTTTTCGCCCACGGAGATGATGATGTTGCCGCCACCAGACAGGGTACCCATGGTGGAGCAGCCACCGCCCAGGTCAGAGCCCTTGCCGATCATCACGCCGGCAGAAATGCGGCCTTCGATCATGCTGGTGCCTTCGGTGCCGGCGTTGAAGTTGATAAAGCCCTCGTGCATCACGGTGGTGCCTTCGCCCACATAGGCGCCCAGACGAACACGGGCGGTATCGGCAATACGCACACCTTTGGGTACCACGTAGTCGGTCATCTGCGGGAACTTGTCGACCGATTTCACTTCCAGGGTGCGGCCCTCAATACGGGCCTGCAGCTGGCGCTCTGGCAGTTCGTTCAGGTCGACGGCGCCTTCGTTGGTCCAGGCCAGGTTCGGCAGCAGGCCGAAAATGCCGTCCAGCTTTACACTGTGGGGCTTGGCCAGCCGGTGGGAGATCAGGTGCAGCTTCAGATACACTTCCGGGGTGCTGGAGGCGGTATCGTCGGTAGCCAGCACGGTAACAACCACAGGGCGCTTGCTCTCGGCCGCTTTTTCCGCAAGTTTCGCCTGGTCGGTTTGGCCCAGCTGGCGCAGGGCGTTGGCAAACCTGGTCAGTTGCTCGGCTTTAACATCAATGGCCTGGTTACCGCCTTTGTAGTCCAGCGCGGTTTCAACCACGTCGATCAGGTCTTTGCCTGGGGTCATGATCGGCTGCTGGTAATACACCTCCAGCCATTCGCCCTGGTTATTCTGGGTGCCGATGCCAATGCCGAATGCAAAACTCATCTGATCTGCTCCTGTGCTCAATAATTGAAAGAATGTTTGCCACCGACACTCACTGACCTGCACGGACAAAAAAGAATTCTTAATCACTTGTCCGTGTGCGTCTGTGAGTGTCCGTGGCTGAAATAATTAATCAGTCCACGCAGACCATTGGTCTGCGTTAAAGCCCACGGTCACTTCGTCGCCCCGCTCAACCACCGGGCGTTTGATGATGGAGGTATTCTCCAGCATGATCTGGTGGGCGCTTTGGGCGCTAATGGTATCACGAAGCTCGTCGGGAAGTTTTCGCCAGGTCGTGCCCCGCTTGTTGATCAGGGTTTCCCAGCCTATGGCCTGCGCCCACTGGCTCAGCTTCTCGCTGGTCAGGCCGTCTTTCTTGAAGTCGTGGAATTCGTAGGCGATGCCGTTGTCGTCCAGCCACTTTCGGGCTTTTTTCACCGTGTCGCAGTTTCTAATGCCATATAGCTTCATAGTTTTAATGCCTTTTTTGCCACGGACACACACGGACCGGCACGGACAATATCAGTAACTCCTAATCACTTGTCCGTGAGCGTCTGTGAGAGTCCGTGGCTAATCAGTAATTTCTGACGAACTCCGCGATTCGCTGGGCTGCTTCCACACACTCCTCCAGTGGTGCTACCAGCGCCATGCGCACTCGGTTCTCACCTGGGTTGTGGCCATCTACCGTTCGGGACAGGTACCGGCCGGGCAGCACGTGCACGTTCTGTTGTGCAGACAGCTCCTTGGCGAAGGTTTCATCATCCATCGGCGTTTCCGGCCATAGATAGAAACCGGCATCCGGGAAGTCCACGTTCATCACTTCGCGCAGGATGGGCACCACCGCTTCGAACTTGGCCCGGTAGGCGGCGCGGTTTTCCCGCACGTGGTCTTCATCACTCCAGGCGGCAATGCTGGCCAACTGGTTGTGAACGGGCATGGCGCAGCCGTGGTAGGTGCGGTACTTCAGGTAGCCGGTCAGTACCTCGGCATCACCGGCCACAAAGCCGGAGCGCAGGCCGGGCAGGTTGCTGCGCTTGGACAGGCTGTGGAACACAATGCAGCGCTTGAAGTCGTGACGACCGATGGCCGCGCAGGTTTGCAGCAGGCCTTCGGGCGGGGTGGCTTCGTCCGGGTAGAGTTCGGAATAGCATTCATCGGAGGCGACCAGAAAGTCGTGACGGTCGGCCAGTTCGATAACCTTTACCAGAGTCTCCCGGGGGATGACTGCGCCGCTGGGGTTACCCGGGGAGCACAGGAACAAGACCTGGCAGTCTTTCCAGACTGATTCCGGCACCGCGTCGAAATCCGGAATAAAGTTGTTGCTGTTATCACAGGGCAGGTACACGGGGTCGGCGCCGGCCAGGAAAGCGGCACCCTCGTAGATCTGGTAGAACGGATTCGGGCTTACCACGGTGGCCGGTTTGCTGGTATCGACCACCGCCTGAACCAGGGCGAAAATGGCCTCACGGGTACCGTTGACCGGAACCACGTTGCGCGCTGGGTCGAGGGTGCCCTCGGCCAGTTGAAAGCGCTTGCTGGCCCATGTGGCGATGGCTTCGCGCAGTTCGTCGATGCCTTTGGTGGTGGGGTAGTTGGCCAGTTTGTCCAGGTTGTCGGCGATCACCTGTTTCACGAATGCGGGTGATGGGTGCTTGGGCTCGCCAATTCCCAGAGAGATGGGTTTCAGGTGTTCAGGCACCGTAATGCCGGCTTTCAGTTTGGCCAGCTTTTCAAACGGGTAAGGGTGAAGTCTTTCGAGATTCGGGTTCATTGAATGTCGTCCAGCATTTTGCAAAGGTCCTGTTGCAGGGCCTGGCACACGCCCGGGTCGCGCAGTGGCTCTCCGTGTTCATCGGTGATGAAGAACACGTCTTCCACGCGCTCGCCCAGGGTGGCGATCTTGGCGTTGGTCAGTCGCACCCGGTGTTCCAGCAGCACCTGGCCGATGCGGGCCAGAAGGCCGGGGCGGTCCGGGGTGATGACTTCCATCACCGTGCGCTGATTGATGGTGTCATTGGAAAACGTCACTTCGGTTGGGAAAGCAAAGTGCTTCAGCTGCCGGGGCGTGCGCCGGTGGATGATGTCCGGGTAGTCTTCCGGGTCATCGAGTTCTTCGATCAGGCGCTTGCGCACTCTTTCCTTGCGGGCCGGATCAACGCCCAGTGGCTGACCCTGTTCATCCAATACCACGTAGGAGCTGATCGAGTGGGGGCCTTCGCTGGAGTTGATGCGGGCATCCACGATGTTCAGGTTTAGCTGTTCCAGCACCGCCGTGGTTGCCGCAAACAGGGCAACCCGGTCTTTCATGTAGATAATGATCTGTGAGTAACCGTCTGTCGGCCCGCCCCGGGTGTCACGAATCAGCACCAATGGGTCCGGGTTGTCGCCGTGGCGAATGATGGCTGCCGTCTGCCAGGCAATATCCACGGTGGAATCCTGCAGGAAGTAGTCCTCGTCTACGGTTTCCCAGATAGGATCAATCTGCTCATCGGTCATATTCTGTGCGTGCAGGATTTGACGGGCTTCTTCCCTGGTGGCGCGTATCCAGGCCTGGCGGTCTACTGGCGTGTCGGTGCCACGGCGCAAGGCGCGCTTGGCTTCAATGTAAAGCTGGCGCAGCAAGGATGCGCGCCAGGTGTTCCAGAGTTTTGGATTGGTGGCGCTGATGTCGCACACCGTAAGAATGTACAGGTAATCCAGATGGGCCTGGCTGGGCATTGCGCGGGCAAAGGCCTGGATGATGTCCGGGTCTGAAATGTCCTTGCGCTGGGCGGTCATGGACATCAGCAGGTGGTTTTCCACCAGCCATGACACCAGCTGGGTGTCCCGCTCACTCAAGTGGTGGCGTTCACAGAAGGCTTCTGCGTCAATGGCGCCCAGTTCTGAGTGGTCACCGCCACGGCCCTTGGCCACATCGTGATACAGGCCAGCAATAAACAGCGTTTCCAGTTTGGGCAACCGATGAATCAGCCGGGAGGCCAGGGGGTATTCATTGCGCACGTCGGTACTGTTCAGCCGCGCCATATTGCGGATCACGCGCATGGTGTGGGCATCGACCGTGTATATATGGAAGAGGTCGTGCTGCATCTGGCCGATGATCTGGCCAAACTCCGGCAGGTAGCGGCCCAGTACGTTGTACTTTTTCATGGCAGACAGAGTCTGGTCCAGGGCGTGTGGCGTGCGTAACAGTTCCATGAACAGGGTGGTGACTGCCAGGTCGGACCGGAAGGCGTCGTCAATCAGGTGCCGGTGAGCCCTTAAGGAGCGGATGGTGGTCGCACGGATGCCCTTGATTTCAGGGTGCTGGGCCATCAGTACGAAGATTTCCATGATGGCGTAGGGGGCGTAGGCGAATACCTGGTTGTTGATGGCTTCTATATACAGGTTGCGAATTTGGAAGCGTTTGTTCAGGGGGCGGATTTCGTCTTCACTGCCCTCGCCGATAATGGCTTCGTCGTAGTACTGCAGGATAACGTCAGCCAGCTCCGCCAGGGCCAGCACCGTGCGGTAGTAGGACTGCATCATCAGCTCTACGCCCAGCCGTTTGCCTTCATCTTTGTAGCCGAGCATTTCCGCGAGCGCACGTTGATGGTCAAACAGCAGCCGGTTTTCATTGCGGTCGGCGATCAGTTGCAGGCCATAACGCAATTGCCAGAGGAAGGTTTCGCCCTGGTGCAGGATCTGGTGTTCTTCTTCGGTCAGAATGCTGAAGCGGGTGAGGTCGGCAATGTTCTGCAGGCCAAAGTGGCGTTTGGTGATCCAGCCGATGGTCTGGATGTCCCGAAGCGCGCCGGGGGAACCTTTAACGTTCGGCTCCAGGTTGTATTCGGTGTCGCCGTACTTTTTGTGGCGCTGTTGCTGCTCTTCCCGCTTGGCCAGAAAGTAGTCACGATCCGAGCTGACCTCGTCGGAATAGACCAGCTCACTGAGCTCTGCCCGCAGTCCATCGGGGCCGGCGATGGTTCGGGTCTCCAGCAGGTTGGTCAGGATGGTGATGTCCTGCCGGGCGGAGGAGAGGCACTCTTCCATGCTGCGCACACTGTGACCGATATCCAGCTTGAGGTCCCAGAGCAGGGTAACGAATGCGCCCAGGTCATCCTGCCAGGCCTCTTCTATGCCGTGGCGGGTCAGGATAAGCAGGTCTATGTCTGAGTGGGGGTGTAGTTCGCCGCGCCCGTAGCCGCCGACGGCGACCAGGGCAATGTCGGAGGAGCGGGAAAATGGGTACCGATTCCAGATCAGCCTGAGCACTTTGTCTATGGTGTTGGCTCTGGCATGAACCAGGGCTCTTACATCGGCACCCTGGCGGAAAGCTTCGGCGTCAGCATTATAGCTTTCCCGTAACAGTTCCCTGGCGGCAAATACCGGTGAGGTGTCGTTGCTGATACGGGATTCCAGCTCGCTTCGGTCCACTTAGAATGACTCTTCCGATCGTTTGGTCAGCACTTCATAGCCGTCAGCGGTCACCAGGATGGTGTGCTCCCACTGGGCAGACAGTTTGTGGTCCTTGGTGACCACCGTCCAGCCATCGGCCATCAGCTTGGTTTGGTATTTGCCCTGGTTGATCATCGGTTCGATGGTGAAGGTCATGCCTTCCTGCAGTTCCATCCCGGTGTCGGGCTTGCCGTAATGCATCACCTGCGGCTCCTCGTGGAACACCTTGCCAATGCCGTGGCCGCAGTAGTCTCTTACCACGGAATAACGATGTTTCTCGGCATGCTGCTGGATGACGTGGCCAATGTCGCCCAGGCGGGTGCCGGGTTTGACCAGTTCAATACCTTTATATAGGCACTCCTGGGTGATCTGGATCAGGCGTTCGGTACCGGGCTTGGGTTTGCCAACGACCCACATCTTGCTGGTGTCGCCGTGGTACTCATCCTTTATAACGGTGACGTCAATGTTAATGATGTCGCCGTCTTTCAGAATTTTCTTTTCGGTCGGGATACCGTGGCAGATCACATGATTGACCGATGTACAGATGGATTTCGGGAAACCCTTGTAGTTGAGCGGCGCCGGAATAGCCTGCTGTTTGTTGACGATGTAATCGTGGGCGATGCTGTTGAGCTCCTCGGTAGAAATTCCGGGCTTTACGTGTTCGTCCAGCATTTCCAGAACTTCGGCCGCCAGCCGGCCGGCCACGCGCATTTTTTCAATTTCTTCGGGAGTCTTGATGGATACTTGCATCGCTATACCTGTTGATTTGCATCAAACAGGCATTTTAAGGGCCTGAGGGGTCAGGTACAAGGCGAGCTGCCTGCTATCGTGACTATAGGGTTGCGCTAAAAATAATGGCACCCCGGTGTCGCTTTATGGTATAAACGCGCCCGCCGGAAACGAATCCGGCAAATTCACACACGTGTCAGCACGTTGTCCCAGGGTGCCAGCTCCTGTTTAAAGGAGGCTGGTTGGGGCAATCGGACGCGTGGAGGACTAACCCGAAGCTAAAAGGTAAATATCATGGCTCAGGTAAATATGCGTGACCTGCTCAAAGCAGGTGCTCACTTTGGTCACCAGACCCGTTACTGGAACCCGAAAATGGGTAAGTACATTTTCGGTGCCCGCAACAAGATTCATATCATCAACCTTGAGCAGACTGTTCCTGCCATGAACGAAGCGCTGAATGTGATTCAGCAGCTGGCAGAGAGCAAGAACAAGATCCTGTTCGTTGGCACCAAGCGTGCTGCGTCCAAGATCATCAAGGAAGAAGCTCAGCGTTCCGGCCAGCCCTACGTTAACCATCGCTGGTTGGGTGGCATGCTGACCAACTACAAGACCATCCGTCAGTCTATTCGCCGCTACCGTGATCTGGAAGCCCAGAGCAAAGACGGTACTTTCGACAAGCTGACCAAGAAAGAAGCCCTTGAGCGTACCCGTGAAATGGACAAGCTCGAGCGCTCCATCGGTGGTATCAAGGATATGGGCGGCCTGCCTGACGCGCTGTTCGTTATCGACGTGGATCACGAGCGTATCGCTATCAAGGAAGCCAATAAGCTGGGTATTCCTGTTATCGGTGTTGTTGATACCAACAGCGATCCGGACGGCGTTGATTACGTAATCCCGGGTAACGATGACGCCATCCGCGCCATCCAGATCTACGTGAAGGCTGTTGCCGATACCTGCCTGGAAGCTTCCCAGTCTGCAGGCGCTGGCGCTGACGAGTTTGTTGAAGTCAGCGAAGACGCTGCGGGCGCCGCTCCGGCTGCCGAGTAACACTTAAACTTCACGTTTGAGTTGTAAGGTATGCCCGCTCGTTAATCCGGGCATACCTCCCCACCGAATTCGGAAACGATTAAGAGGACTGAACATGGCTGCAATTACCGCTGCAATGGTCAAAGAGCTGCGTGAGCGTACCGGCCTTGGCATGATGGAATGCAAGAAGGCACTGGTTGAAGCCGGTGGTGACGTTGACGCCGCAATCGAAGAGCTGCGCAAGTCTTCCGGTCTGAAAGCCGCCAAGAAAGCCGGCCGTACCGCCGCTGAAGGCGTGTCTCTGGTTAAAGTGTCTGACGACAACACCGTTGCCTACATTCTGGAAGTGAACTCCGAGACAGACTTTGTTGCTCGTGACGACAACTTCATGAACTTCGCCAACGACGTTCTGAACGTTGCCTTCGAAAAAGGTGAAACCGACGTTGCGGCCCTGATGGCTGGCGATCTGGAAGCCAAGCGTGAGGCGCTGGTTCAGAAGATCGGCGAGAACATCACGGTTCGTCGCATCATCAAGGTGGAAGGTCCGGTTGTGGGCGGTTACGTTCACAGCAACAACAAGATTGCCTCTGTTGTGGCCCTGACTGCAGGTAACGAAGAGCTGGCTCGTGACATCGCGATGCACGTGGCTGCTGTTAACCCGCGCGTTGGCAAGCCCGACGACATGCCGGCTGAAGAGCTGGAAAAAGAGAAAGAGATCATCAAGGCGCAGCCGGATATGGAAGGCAAGCCTGCTGAGATCATCGAAAAGATGATGGGTGGCCGCATCAAGAAGTTCCTGGCTGAGAACAGCCTGATTGAGCAGCCGTTCGTCAAGAACCCCGACCAGAAAGTGGGCGACCTGATCAAAGCGGCCGGTGGCGAGCTGGTTGGTTTCGTTCGCCTGGAAGTGGGTGAAGGCATCGAGAAAGAAGAAGTGGATTTCGCTGCTGAAGTGGCTGCTGCCGCTGGCACAGGCAAGGCCTGATCCTCTTCTGAGCGCTGTCACGCAAGGTGGCAGTGCTTACCTGAGTCTGCCACGTCAGTCGGGTACGCCCGGCTTTCGTGGCGGGCTTGTATCTGAGATACCCCTTTTTCGAGGAGTATGTCAGATACAAGCCTGCAACGGGTTTGCGCCGGATAGCCAACAGACGATAAGGGGATCACCATGCCGACATCTTCAAAAAACCAGCCCAGATACAAGCGTGTTCTGCTGAAGCTCAGTGGCGAGGCCCTGATGGGCGATCACGATTTCGGTATTGATCCCAAAGTTCTTGATCGCATGGCGCTTGAAATCGGTGCCCTGGTCGGTATTGGCGTACAAGTGGGGTTGGTGATTGGCGGTGGTAACCTGTTCCGGGGGGCAGCGCTAAGTGCCGCAGGCCTTGACCGTGTGACGGGGGACCACATGGGTATGCTGGCCACGGTCATGAATGGTCTGGCCATGCGTGATGCGCTTGAACGTTCCAATATCCGGACCCGTGTGATGTCTGCCATTCCAATGAGCGGCATTGTTGAGCATTATGACCGCCGGCGCGCAGTACGTGACCTGAAAGAGGGTGACGTGGTTATTTTCAGCGCAGGTACCGGTAATCCGTTCTTCACCACAGACTCCGCCGCTTGCCTGCGGGGTATCGAGATCGAGGCCGATGCCGTGCTGAAGGCCACCAAGGTTGACGGTGTCTACAATGCGGATCCCCATCTTGACCCCAGCGCTGTAAAATACGATTACCTGACCTACGATGAGGTTCTGGACAAAAAGCTCGGGGTGATGGACCTCACGGCTATCTGCCTGGCCCGGGATCATGGTATGCCGCTGCGCGTGTTCAATATGAGCCAGCCGGGCGTTCTGACCCGCATTGTGACTGGCGAGAAAGAAGGCACATTGATTGAATAATTGGTTGCCGGCTGCGGAAAGATGGCCGGATACTGCACTATAACCAGACGAACGTTTCGAGGATGCTGACGTGATAAACGATATCAAAGCAGATGCCGAGAAGAAGATGAAGAAGAGCCTGGAGGCTCTGCACTCGGCTTTCAACAAGATTCGCACCGGCCGTGCCCACCCTGCGATTCTGGACAGTGTGATGGTGAACTACTACGGTCAGGAAACGCCGCTGAAGCAGATTGCCAGCGTTAACGTTGAAGACAATCGCACCCTGATGGTTGCCCCTTGGGAGAAGAATCTCGTTCCCACCATCGAAAAGGCCATCATGACGTCGGATCTGGGACTGAATCCGTCTACCAGCGGTGATGTGATTCGTGTGCCCATGCCCATGCTGACCGAAGAAACCCGTAAGGAAATGGTCAAGCAGGCGAAAGCGGATGCCGAGCATGGTCGGGTGTCCATCCGTAACGCTCGCCGCGATGCCAACAGCATGATCAAAGACCTGCTCAAAGAAAAAGAGATCAGTGAGGACGATCAGCGCCGGGGCGAAGACGAAGTCCAGAAACTGACTGACAAGTACATCGCTGAAGTCGACAAGATGCTGAAGGCGAAGGAAGAGGACCTGATGGCGGTCTGACCGCCAGGTCCATTCAGTAGAAAGCACGCGGCGGGGTGGATGCTCCGCCGCACAGAGGGTTTCATGACGGCACAAATAACCGCAGAAATTCCGGTGATGGCAGACAACTGTCCCCGGCATGTGGCCATTATCATGGATGGCAATAACCGCTGGGCCAAGGCCCATCGGCTCAAAGGAGTGGCTGGTCACAAGGCTGGTGTGGATGCGGTAAAGGCCGTGGTGGAAACCTGCGCCAGGGAAGGGGTGGAGGTGCTCACCCTGTTCGCTTTCTCCAGCGAGAACTGGCGTCGCCCGAAAGACGAAGTGTCGGCTTTGATGAGGCTTTTCCTGATTGCCCTTGAGCGCGAGGTCCGGAAGCTTCATCGCAACAATATCCGCTTGCGCATAATAGGCGATCGCTCGGCTTTCAATCCAACGCTTCAGGAGCACATGGAGAAAGCCGAGACGCTGACCCGCGACAACACGGCGATGACCCTGGTGATTGCGGCGAACTACGGAGGCCACTGGGACATAACCCAGGCAACCCGGAAGGTGGCAGAGCAGGTTCGGATTGGTCAACTTGAACCGTCAGACATTACCGACGACCTGATCCAGCAGCACCTCAGTATCGGCGACCTGCCCATGCCGGACCTGATGATCCGTACCGCCGGCGAGCAGCGCATCAGCAACTTCCTGTTGTGGCACCTGGCCTATACCGAGTTCTACTTTTCCAGCGTTTACTGGCCGGATTTCAAGGCTGAGGAAATGCGCAAGGCACTGGAAGCCTACAGCCGTCGCCAGCGTCGTTTCGGGCAAACCGACGACCAGATCGCGGCGCGAGCTTCACAACAATAACGATACAGCGACTTATACCGTGTTAAAAACCCGCATCATCACAGCTCTTATTCTTGCTCCCATCGCGATTGGCGGCATCTTTTTTACATCACCCCTGGGGTTTGCCCTGTTCACCGGCGCGATCATCACTCTGGGTGCCTGGGAATGGGCGAATATGTCCGGCATTGAGGCGCAGCCGGGCCGGGTTATCTACGCCGCTGTTGTTGCAGCGTTACTCTATGGGCTGCTGAACGTGCCTTCGGTGGCTGTGCTCTGGCTTGCCGTGATTTGGTGGCTGGTGTGCTTCTGGCTGGTGCGCCGGTATCCGGCTGGATCGGATTCCTGGGGTGCCGTGCCAGTGCGAGCGGTGATGGGCCTGCTGGTGCTGATACCGGCCTGGGTGGGGTTGAACCACCTGCGAACCGGAGGCTTTCAGTTTGGTGACCTGGCAGATAACCGCCTGGCGATTCTCTATATATTTCTTGTGGTTTGGGTGGCGGATATTGGCGCCTATTTTGCGGGCAGAGCGTTCGGCAAGGCCAAACTGGCGCCCCGGGTCAGCCCCGGTAAGTCCTGGGCCGGTGTGTGGGGTGGCCTGGCGGCGGTCGCCTTGCTTGCCGTTGTCGCCAGCCAGCTGGCTGGCGCCACGCCTGTTCAAATGGCTCTGTTGATCGTTGCCACACTGGTCACCGGTTTTGTGTCGGTGCTGGGCGACCTTCTTGAAAGCATGCTCAAGCGGTTCCGGGGTATCAAGGACAGCAGTCAATTGCTGCCCGGCCATGGCGGGATCATGGATCGCATCGATAGCCTGACTGCCGCCATTCCTGTATTTGCCCTGATAATCACCCTGCTGGGTTGGTTGACCACCGGTCACTGGTAACTATGACAACACGTTGCATTACCGTATTGGGGGCAACGGGCTCCATCGGGCTCAGCACCCTGGATGTGATTCGCCGACACCCGGGCCGGTTCTCGGTCTACGCGCTGACAGCGGGCACGCGGGCATGGGAGTTGGCAACCCTGTGCCGGGAGTTTCGCCCCAAGGTAGCTGTCATGGCCAGTGAGCGCGCTGCGGACGAGCTCAGGGAGTTGCTGGCCGATTGCCCGGATACCCAGGTGCTCGGGGGTGAGGCAGGCCTCTGTGCCGTGGCTGCTGCGAGCGACGCCGATACAGTCATGGCCGCCATTGTTGGCGCTGCGGGCCTGGCGCCAACCTTATCGGCAGTGCGGGCCGGAAAGCGGGTACTGCTGGCCAACAAGGAAGCGTTGGTGATGTCGGGCCAGTTGTTTATGGACGCGGTAATCGCCTCAGGCTCGGAGTTGCTGCCCATCGACTCTGAGCACAACGCCATTTTCCAGTGCATGCCAGCAGACAAAATTCGGGATCCGAAGGCCGCCGGTATTACCCGGATCCTGTTGACCGCCTCTGGTGGGCCGTTTCGAACCATGGCAGCAGAAGAGCTCCGCAGTGTTACTCCGTCTCAGGCCTGTGCGCACCCGAACTGGTCGATGGGCCAGAAGATTTCGGTCGATTCCGCCACGCTGATGAACAAAGGGTTGGAGCTGATTGAAGCCTGCTGGCTGTTCAATACCACGCCAGACCGGGTTGAGGTTCACGTTCATCCGGAGAGTATTATCCATTCCATGGTGGAGTACGCGGACGGCTCTGTTCTGGCTCAACTTGGAAGCCCGGACATGCGTACGCCAATTGCCAACGGGCTGGCCTGGCCCGAGCGTATTGAGGCGGGGGTTGCACCTCTGGACCTGTTTGCCATTGGTAAATTCCATTTTGAACGACCGGATCTCCAGCGCTTCCCCTGCCTGCGGCTGGCCGCCGAGGCTTTCGCCAGTGGTGGCACGGCACCAGCGGTGCTGAATGCCGCCAACGAAGTGGCGGTGGAGGCGTTTCTGGACGGTAAGCTGTGCTTCGCCGATATCCCCGTTATCATAGAGCGGACTTTGGCGGCGACACCGGTCGTCCCAGCGAGCGACTTCGACACCATATTTACCAAGGATGCCGAGGCTCGTAGCCGGGCCAGGGAACAGATAAGCCTGCTGTCTGTCTGAGTCCTGCGAGAATGTTCATGTTGGCCGACGGCCTCAAACCGGAAACTCTATGCAGATTATTCAAACCGTACTGGCACTTGCATTAACACTGGGAATCCTGGTGACCCTGCACGAGTATGGTCACTTCTGGGTGGCTCGGCGGTGTGGCGTCAAGGTGCTCAGATTTTCCGTGGGCTTCGGTAAACCTCTGTTTTCCTGGTACGACCGCCACGGGACCGAGTTTGCAGTGGCGGCGATCCCGTTGGGCGGCTACGTGAAGATGCTTGATGAGCGGGAAGGCCCCGTACCGGAGGGCCTGAAAGATCAGGCCTTTACCTCCAAGCCGCCGTCCCAGAGAATTGCCATCGCTGCTGCCGGCCCGCTGGCAAATTTCCTGTTTGCCATCTTCGCCTACTGGTTGCTGAGCGTAGTGGGCGTAACAACCGTTGCTCCGGTGGTAGGGGATGTGACGCCCGGCAGTGTGGCCGAGAGGGCAGGGTTGCAGCAGGGCATGGAAATCCATGCTGTGGATGGTCACCGGGTGACGTCCTGGCGTGATATTAATATGCGCCTGTTGGAGCGAACCGGAGAACAGGGCCTGGTGACACTTGAGGTGTCACAGAATGGATCAAGAGGCACAGTCGACGGAGCCCTGAATGGCTGGCGTCTGAGCAATGATACGCCTAACCCCCTGGCAGAATTCGGTATCACGCCCTGGCGACCGGCGGTGCCGGCTGTGTTGGGGCAGGTCACCAGTGATGGCCGGGCTGCTGCCGCAGGGCTTCGGAGCGGCGATCGTATTGTTGCCGTGGACGGCGAGCCGGTGGCCGACTGGTTTGCCCTGGTGGACTACATCAGGAATGCGCCGGAAACCGACCTTGAGCTGTCCATAGAGCGTGATGGCACTCCCCTGGAGCTTACCGTTCGCCCGGCTACCCGAACCCTCGACGACGGCCAGGAAATTGGCTTCGTGGGTGCAGGTGTCGAAGCGATCACCTGGCCAGACGAGTTGCTGCGTGAAGTCCGTTACGGCCCCTTTGCGGCCATTCCGAATGCGGTGCATGAAACCTGGGCGGATACCCGACTGACGCTGGTGGCCATCAAGAAAATGGTCACGGGCCTGTTGTCGCCCACCAATCTGAGTGGGCCGATAACCATTGCCCGGGTGGCTGAGGCCAGTGTCAGTTCCGGGTTTGAAGATTTTATCCGTTTTCTGGCCTACCTGAGTGTCAGCCTCGGGGTGCTGAATCTTTTGCCGATTCCTGTATTGGACGGTGGCCACATTGTGTATTACACCATCGAGGCTATACGCCGAAAGCCGGTATCTGAACAGGTTCAGGCACTTGGATTACGAATTGGTATGGCTTTGATTCTGACTTTAATGGTGTTTGCTCTTTACAACGACCTGATGCGGTTGTGAGAATTGCGGGCTCCTTACCGCACATTAACCAGGCGATATAACTGAATGAGACGTTCCCTTCTAGCTGTAGCCGTTGGCCTAGCCATTACCGCAACTGGTATCAAGCCTGTGCTGGCGGATGAATTCACGGTAGCGGATATCGAGGTAGAAGGCCTTCAGCGGGTTTCAGCGGGCTCCGTCTTCTCGGCTTTTCCGGTAAACATTGGCGAGCAGATCGACGAGACCCGTCTGGCCAATGCCATCAAGGAGTTGTTCAGGACCGGTCTGTTTACCGACATCGAAGCCAGCCGTGACAGCGGTGTACTCATTCTGTCGGTCAAGGAGCGCCCTTCCATTTCGTCCATTGAGATCGACGGCAACAAGAACATCGAAACCGATATGTTGATGGATGCGCTGGCGGGCGCCGGGCTGGAAGAAGGTCAGGTTTTCCGTAGAGCGACCCTCGAACGGCTGGAGCTTGAGATCCTGCGCTCCTATATCGCACAGGGCCGTTATAACGCGCGAGTGCGTGCCACGGCTGAAGAACTTCCCAGAAACCGGGTAGCGGTTCGTCTCGATATCAACGAAGGCACTGTTGCCTCAATCAAGCACATTAATATTGTTGGAAATCAGGATTTCAGTGATGAAGAGCTGATCAGCCTGTTTGAGTTGCGCACCAGCAGCTGGTGGAATTCCATTACCAATAAAGACAAGTATGCCCGGGAGCGCCTGAGTGGTGACCTGGAATCGTTGCGTTCATTTTACCTTGACCGCGGTTATCTGGATTTCACCGTAGAATCCAGCCAGGTGTCCATTTCACCGGACAAGCAGCAGGTATTTATCGCCATCTCCCTGGATGAAGGCCCCCAGTATACGATTTCGGACATTCGCCTTCGCGGCAACCTGATCGTCGAAGAAGAAGAGTTGCGCAAACTGATCCCGGTTAAGGAGGGAGATGTATTCTCCCGCGCCCAGATGACCTCCATCTCTGAGGCGTTGTCGTTCCGCCTGGGGCGCGAGGGCTATGCCTTTGCCAACGTCAATGCGGTCCCGGAACCCGGCGAAGACAATACAGCGGCGGTGACCTTCTTTATCGAGCCGGGCAAGCGCGCTTACGTCAGGCGTGTGAATTTTGAGGGCAATATCTCCACCAAGGATGAAGTGTTGCGTCAGGAAATGACCCAGATGGAAGGGGGCGTTGCGTCATCTGATCGCATAGAATTCTCAAAAACCCGATTGGAGCGATTGGGCTTCTTCCAGACTGTAGACGTCGAAACCGTCCCAGTACCTGGAACCGATGATCTGGTGGATGTGAATTACAGTGTCCGTGAACAGCCGACGGGCAGCTTGTCAGCGTCGATCGGTTTTTCCCAGAACTCCGGTGTGATCCTCGGTGCTGCAGTCTCCGAGAACAACTTCTTCGGTACAGGTAAGCGGGTGTCGTTTGGTGTAAACGTCAGCGATTCTGTTAAAAGCGCCAATATTTCCTATCTGGATCCCTACTACACTGTCGACGGCGTCAGCCGTGGTTTCAGTTTGTTTGCCAGAGAAACCGATTTTGAAGAGCAGGATATCTCCTCCTACTTGCTGGATGAATATGGCGCCAGATTAACCTTCGGGTATCCGACAGATGCCATCACCCGGCTCAATTTCGGTGTGGGTGTCACTCAATCCAACCTCAAACCCGGCATCTTTTCCTCGGTTGAGGTGCGTGACTTCATTGCCGACGAAGGTGATTCGTTTACCAACTATTTCCTGTTCGGCAGCTGGCGGCGCAGCACACTGAACCGCGGCGTACTGCCTACTCGCGGTTATAGCCATTCTCTATCGCTGGATGTGGCGGTGCCCGGAAGTGACCTCACGTTCTATAAGGCCACCCACAGAACAGATTTTTATTTCCCGCTGGTCGATACGCAGCGGTGGGTGGTGAGGGCTCGCACTGAGGTGGGTTACGGGGATGGCTATGGCGATCGTACCCAGATGCCGTTCTTTGAGCACTTCTACTCGGGTGGCTATGGTTCGGTGCGTGGTTACCGGGCAAACTCCCTTGGTAATCGTGCTGAGCCGGCAGAGTTTGATTTCTCCAGTCCGGACCCCTTCGGTGGCAACCTGCTGACTGAAGCCGGCCTGGAGCTGATTTTCCCGACACCTTTTGCGGGCGACACCCGTTCCATGCGTACTTCCTTCTTCCTTGACGCAGGCCAGGTGTTCGATACCGATCGCGGCTTCGACCCGGAATTGAAGGAAGTGAGGACCGCGGCTGGTGTGAGTTTCCAGTGGATTACGGCAGTGGGTCCGCTTGCTTTCAGCCTGGCGAAACCGCTTAATGACAAGCCGGGCGATGATACTCAGGTGTTCCAGTTCTCGCTGGGGCAAACCTTCTGATTGCAGTAAACAGAAAAACAAAGGATGAAACACAGGAGATTCCCGATGAAACGTCTATCTGCCATTGTTGGCGCAACTCTGATGGCATTCTCGCTGCAGCTCGCAGCGGAGACTAGAATTGGCGTGGTTGACCTGCGCCAGGCGTTGTTTTCGTCCAACGACGCCCAGTCTTTCAGTGAGAAACTTCAGCAGGATTTTGCTGGCGAAGAAGCCAAGGTTCGTGAGGCCCAGGAACAGGCCCGCAGGCTGAAGGATCGGATCGAGAAAGACGGCGCCATGATGAATGAAAGCGAGCGCAACAAGCTGACCGGTGAGTTCCAGGAGAAAGTGCAGGAGTTCAACTTCCTCAAACAGCGCCTGGACCAGACCGTTGCGCAGCGCAAACAGCAGTTTCTGGAGAACGCTCGTCCTGAAGTAGATGCGGCCGTCAAAGAGCTGCTGGAAGAGCACAATCTGGACCTGATTCTGCCGAGCGAAGCGGTTGTCTACGTTAAGCCGGAGATGAACCTGACCTCGGAATTGCTCGAGAAGCTTAACCGATAAACCTGGCCAGGCACTGTTACTACCGCATCGGGAGAAGGTTCAATGGTGCAAAAATCCTTTCGTTTGCAGGAACTGGCCGAGGCGTTGGGTGCTGAGCTGAGGGGGGATCCGGACACAGCCATTTCCGGTTTGGCAACGCTGCAGGCTGCGGGCCCCGGGCAGATGAGTTTTCTGGCTAATCCCGCCTATGCCAAGTATCTGGCGCAGACCAAGGCCTCTGCGGTGATTGTGTCGCCGGCTAATGCGGCCGATGCTCCGACCAATGTCCTGTTACTGGACAACCCCTACCTGGGCTACGCTCGCATCAGTCACTGGTTTGACGCCACGCCGGCACCGGTTGCCGGTATTCACCCTACCGCCGTGGTTGATCCCTCGGCAACCGTTGCGGACTCTGCCTGTGTCGGCCCGCACGTGGTGATTGAAGCGGATGCGCAAATCGGTGATCAAGTTGTCATCGGGGCCGGCTGTTTCATCGGAGCCCGTTCCCGGATCGGTGATCAGTCAGTCCTGCGCCCGCGAGCTACCCTGGCCCATGATGTAGTGCTTGGGCAGCGTTGTCATATTCTCAGCGGGGCAGTCATTGGTTCAGATGGCTTTGGGTTTGCCAACGAGCGTGGTGTGTGGCACCGCATTGCCCAGGTTGGGGGCGTGGTGCTCGGAGATGATGTAGAGATTGGTGCCAATACCACGATTGATCGGGGTGCGGTTGACGACACAGTAATTGGCAATGGTGTAAAGATCGATAACCTGGTTCAGGTTGCGCACAACGTGCGCATTGGCGACCACAGCGCCATGGCCGCGAAAGTGGGCATTGCCGGCAGTACAAAGATTGGTCGACATTGTGTGTTCGGGGGCGCCGCTGGTGTTGCCGGCCACCTGGAAATTACGGATCAGGTGCAACTGACCGGTATGACGATGGTCACAGGCGACATTGCAGAGCCCGGGGTGTATTCGTCGGGTACCAGCGCAGATACCAACCGGCAATGGCGAAAAAATGCGGTACGCTTCAGGCAGTTGGACGTTCTGGCGAGGCGGGTCAAGGAACTGGAAAAAAAGCTAGAGGGCTGAGGCCAAGCAAGATGATGAAAATTGATGAAATCCTGGAGTATCTGCCGCATCGCTATCCGTTTCTGCTGGTGGACCGGGTAACCGAAGTCGAAAAAGGAAAGTCGATTAAGGGATACAAGAATATCTCCTTCAATGAGCCTTTCTTCACCGGGCATTTCCCGGACAACCCCATTATGCCCGGGGTGCTGATTATTGAGGCCATGGCGCAACTTTCCGGAATTCTCGGTTTTGTGACCGTGGAACGGAAACCGTCTGATGGCGTGATACAATATCTGGCTGGCTCCAGTAAAGTACGCTTCAAGCGTCCCGTGCTGCCGGGAGACCGCCTGGATATGGAATCCGAGTTTGTGTCTGGCAAGCGTGGTATCTGGAAATTCGAATGCCGCGCATTGGTGGACGGAGAAGTCGCGTGCGTTGCAGAAATATTGACCGCTGAGAGAGAAGTTTGATGGCGACAAATGACTGGTCGGGTGTCCATCCTCAGGCGATTGTGGACCCGTCAGCCAAACTGGCGGATAACGTTACGGTAGGTCCCTGGAGTTACATTGGCCCGGGGGTGGAAATCGGTGAGGGCACCGAGATTCTTTCCCATGTGGTGATCAAGGGCCCGACAGTTATCGGTCGCAATAACCGTATTTTCCAGTTCTCCAGTATCGGGGAAGAGTGTCAGGACAAGAAGTACGCCGGTGAGCCAACGACACTGGTGATCGGCGACAACAACGTTATCCGCGAGAACTGCACCATCCACCGCGGAACCATTCAGGACCGGGGCGAAACCCGCATTGGCAATGGCAACCTGCTAATGGCCTACGTGCATGTTGCCCATGACTGCTGCGTTGGAGACAACACCATTCTGGCGAACTGTGCCACCCTGGCTGGTCACGTTACGGTAGGTGATTACGCCATCCTCGGTGGCGGCACCATGGTGCATCAGTTCTGCCATATCGGGCCTCACAGCATGGCGGCCGGTGGCAGTATCGTGCTCAAGGATATCCCCGCTTATGTCATGGCCAGCGGACAGTCAGCCCAGCCCCACGGCATGAACGTGGAGGGGCTTAAGCGCCGGGGTTTCGGCAAGGAAGTTTTGTTGACCTTACGCCGGGCCTACAAGGTGATCTACCGTCAGGGCCTGACCACAGAGCAGGCACTGGAAGAACTTGAGGGCAGCTTTGCTGACGTGCCAGAGGTTCGCCCGCTGATCGACTCGCTCCGGGGAGCGGATCGCGGCATCATCCGCTGATCCGGCAGGAGGCTGCCGGTGACGCACGCACAGGCTGACATGGTCAGTTCCCGCAAGTTGACCATTGCCATTATCGCCGGTGAGGCATCGGGGGATATCCTCGGTGCCGGCTTGATCCGGTCTCTCCGTAATCGCTATCCGAATGCCCGCTTCGTTGGTATTGGCGGCGATGAGATGAACGCCGAAGGGTTTCATTCCCTGGTCCCCATGGAGCGGTTATCCGTTATGGGGTTGGTGGAAGTGCTGGGGCGTATTCGGGAGTTGTTCAGTATCCGCGCCCGGCTGTTGGACTATTTCTTTACCACTCCGCCGGATGTCGTGATTGGCATTGATTCACCGGATTTCACCCTGGCTATCGAGCGGCGGTGTCGGGAGGCGGGTATCCCCTCGGTTCATTATGTGAGTCCTTCGGTCTGGGCGTGGCGCCAGAAGCGTATTTTCAAGATTGCCAAGTCTGTGGACCTGATGCTCACGCTGTTTCCCTTTGAAGCCCGTTTCTACGAAGAGCACCAGGTGCCGGTCGCTTTTGTGGGGCACCCGCTGGCTGATCGTATTCCCATGGAACCGGATACCGGTTCCGCCCGGGAGAGCCTTGGGCTTGAGCCAGACAAGCCGGTACTGGCCGTTTTGCCAGGCAGTCGGGGTGGGGAGGTGGAGCGCCTTGGTACACTGTTCCTGGAGGCCTCCCGTTGGCTACAGACCCGCAGGCCAGACATTCAGTTGGTGATTCCCTGTGTAAACCGGGATCGGGAACGGCAGGTTCAGGCGTTGGTGGAATCCCTGGACGTGAAACTGTCGGTTACCCTGGTGCGTGGTCGCTCTCGTGAGGTGATGGCTGCCAGTGATGTGGTGCTGCTTGCCTCAGGAACTGCCACCCTCGAAGCGATGTTGCTCAAAAAGCCAATGGTGGTGGGCTACCGATTGAGCAACTTCAGTTACAAGCTGCTGTCGCGGCTGGTAAAAGTGCCCTGGGTGGCGTTACCGAACCTGCTCGCCCAGAAACCATTAGTGCCGGAACTGTTGCAGGACGATGCCACTCCTGAAAGCCTGGGTGCTGCTGTGCTTGAGCGACTGGAAAATGAACAGGAGCGGGCTGCATTGAAGCGAGCCTTTTCCGAGCTTCATCAGTCGCTGAAACAGAATGCCGATGAGCGGGCCGCCAAGGCTGTTTCTGAGTTGTTGGAGCGGCACCGCTAATGGCTGGTAAGGCGCTCCCTCCGTTTGAATGCAGTTATCAAGGCTGGCGACTCGCCGGGGTGGACGAGGTAGGCCGGGGCCCTTTAATCGGTGCCGTCGTCACCGCAGCGGTTATCCTGGACCCCGAGCGGCCTATTCAGGGCCTTGCGGATTCCAAGAAGCTCACAGAGAAGCGGCGCCTGGCACTGTACGATGAGATTGTCGAAAAGTCAGCGGCTTGGTGCCTGGGGCGCTGTGAGCCTGGCGAGATCGATCAATTGAATATCTACCAGGCCACGATGCTGGCCATGAAGCGGGCGGTGGATGGTCTTTCCATCGCTCCGGAATACGTTCTCGTGGATGGCAACCGTTGCCCGAACTGGCGCTGGCCATCGGAGCCGGTGGTAAAAGGGGATAGTCGACACCCGGCCATCAGCGCGGCATCTATCATTGCCAAGGTGACGCGTGACCGGGAAATGGCGTTGCTGGAGCAAACCTATCCCGGTTACGGTCTGGCGCAACATAAGGGGTACCCGACGCCGGTGCACCTGGAGGCGCTGATGCGTCTTGGGGCAACCCCGGAGCATCGCCGATCCTTTCGTCCTGTCCAGGAAGCAATTGACTCCGCAGGTTTCTTTCAGCCGGCCAGCGAGAAGGGTGCGCCCGAGTTGAGCTATCCCACCGACCTGTTTGAAAATATGGATTGACAGTCCCGGTGGTGCGCTGTAATATTCGCGCCACGTTGATCGGGGCAACCCCGGTAAACAAAAGATTTCGTTAAAAGTTTTGATGCGGGGTGGAGCAGTCTGGTAGCTCGTCGGGCTCATAACCCGAAGGTCGTTGGTTCGAATCCAGCCCCCGCTACCATATAAAAGAAAGGCAGATCAGTTACTTACTGATCTGCCTTTTTTGTTTTCTGACCCTGAAATTTTCTCCGTGCCCTCATCGTGCCCTATGCGTGCCAATTTCCGATTTGGATATTTTGGCCCCTCTTCGTTGTTGACCGTAAGTCTTCCGGGGCACGGGGCATTAGCTTCCGCCCTCATGCCAAGAAAGAAAGTCACTTTACGCCGTCAGATCTTTCCGACTCGTCCGAGACTTCCTTGATGTGCGTGATTAATTGCTCAACCGAACAGTCGAAATAAGTGCATAGCCTATCAATGTTGTCCGTCACTGTGCTGTGGCCGGGATGATTGATGATTTTCGACAGAGTCATCCTGTTGATGCCGGTGTCCTTAGCAATTTCACCAATAGTGATTCGTCGTTTCTCGGCAAATTCCTTATCTGCTATCAATTCCTTCAAATGGAAACGGATCATCTCTCTGCTCTTTTGATAAAAAAAAGTATCAAACGCCACTTGCAATTATCGAAATAGGACGTATATTGATGATCAAGTGATAACAAAAGTTGTCAACTGATCATTGATTGGCGAAAGGAGATGTTCTCATGAATAACACGTACCTGACAACTGAAGAGCTATCAGAGCGTATCAAGTATGACCCCCGGACCATCCGTCAGTGTCTGAAAGACAGCGTCCTGTTAGAAGGTAAACATTATATCCGTCCATTTGGCGGCCGAAAAATCCTCTACATCTGGGAGATTATTGAGGAGGACATGCTCAGCATGGCTCAAAACAATCTGGCCATCCCGATGGCGAGCGGAGGTGTTTGTCATGGCTAAGGTGCGAGCACGCGTCGATACAAAAAAGCTCTTTATCGATTTCCGGTACCGAGGAATACGCTGCAGGGAGCAGACTCTATTGAGTGACACCGCCCGCAACCGTAAGCAGCTGGAGACATTGATCCAGCGAATGGAAGCCAAAATGTTGGTCGGGGATTTTGACTACGCCGAGTTCTTTCCGGGAAGCAAAAACCTTAAAAAGCTGGAGGACGCTGGGGTCCTTCCCAAAAATGGTGAGGGTGTTCTTGGTCAGTCAGAATCTACTTCTCCTCTGTTCACAGACTTCGCTGACCAGTGGTTCTTGGAATCGAAAATCCAGTGGCGGAACTCCCACACTCGCAATGTGGAGTCCATTCTGGCCAGCTCTCTGAAGCCAGCCTTCAAAGATAAACGGGTAGGCGAGATTTCCAAGCCGGACATTCTGGCTGCGCGTAACAAGATGGCTCGGAGGAAGGGAAGGGGAGCGAGTGGTTTGATAGCGCCCAAAACCATCAACAGCCACATGACCATTCTGCGGATGATTCTGACGGAGGCGGCTGAGCGGTTTGACTTCACCAATCCCTATCTGAACATCAAACCGCTCAAACAGCAGAAGGTGCACATCGAGCCGTTCTCCCTGAATGAGGTAGAAAAGATCCTCGAAACGGTCAGGGAAGATTACCGTAACTACTATCTGGTGCGTTTCTACACAGGCCTGCGCACCGGGGAAGTTGACGGCCTCAAGTGGGAACATGTGGATTTCGAAAAACGGGAAATCCTGGTACGAGAAACCCTCATCCATGGTCAGACCGAGTATACCAAAACGGATGGCTCTCAGCGGGAAATCCCCATGTTTGGCCCGGTGTACGGTGCGCTCAAGGCCCAGTACGAGGCGACTGGCAAGCTCAGTAAGTTCGTGTTCTGCAATCGGCTGGGAGAGCCACTGGACCATAACAATGTAACCAAGCGTGTCTGGTACCCGCTGCTGGAGCATCTCAAATTAAAGAAACGTCGTCCCTACCAGACGCGGCACACGGGGGCGACACTGCTCCTTGCCTCCGGTGAGAACCCGGAATGGGTGGCCAGAACCCTCGGCCATTCCTCCACGGAAATGCTGTTCAAAGTGTATTCCCGCTATATCCCAAACCTGACTCGGATGGATGGCAGTGCCTTTGAGCGCCTAATTCAGAGCCGGGTCATTGAAAACGATAAGGAGGTAGGTGGTGAAACTGAATGATCTGCGACCGTTGACCCAGGAGACGTTCAAAGGCACCTACCGATTAACGGGGCGTGTTGCTTGCTTTGATGATGAAGGTATTCCGTACCTGAAGCTTCGGTTGAGCAGCTGTGTCAGCGACATCGTGGTTCTGGCGGTAATGGGTTCTATATTGATTCCAGAGCACCTGGGTCACATGGATCTGGTTGTGGTCAAAGGTCAGGTGTGTGTTGGTGCGGAGGAAAGTGAGATCCTGCTGAACGATATCCGCCGCCCGTTACAGGCAGACGTTGTCAACTTGCCTGCATTGCAGACTTTGCCACGAACATTCTGCCCGAAGCCGGAGTCACTGGATCAGCTGGTGGCTGCGGTACGTTCTTTGCGATCAGCCCCGTTACAGATGTTCATTAAGCGAGTCTTGGAGCGCCGTGACCGATTGGAGGTTTTCCTCAAAGCGCCGGCGAGCAGGCATTACCATCACAACGAACCCGGCGGGCTGCTGGCTCATTCCCTGGACGTTGCGAAGAACGTACTGGTTATGACCAAGGCCAATGAACCCGATATGCCTCGAGAACTCCAGGAGCTCGGCTTCGTCGCTGGCTTGTTGCACGATATTGGCAAGACCTACACTTATGATACGTGGGGTAAGCCGACCGCAACCGCACGGTTGTGCGACCACGCCGACATGACCTTGGAGGCCTGCGCCTACGGTCTGGCGTATCTCGACAAGGTAGACCCTGATGCAGCGCTTGCACTCAGGCACATCTGGACTTGCGCCTCACCCGGCGCACGCTACGGAGTCAACCCTGTCATGACGCTTGCCCGCTATGTTCGGGACGCCGATGCCCAGAGTGCCATGGCTGACAATCAGCGGAAGGCCTATCGAAAGCGCCAACCAATCGGTTTTGGAAGGCTGGGAAACAACACCTATTGGCGGCCATCGATAGAAGCTCATGGATGAGGCTGATGGAAACTACAGTGAGGGGTGTGAGCATGTTGGGGCCACACCCCTTTGTTTTGGTGCGCCAGGCATGGCGCGTAGCGCCTTGACGGGCGCTGTTCCGGTACAGGTGGTGCTGGCCGGATGACTTGGGGGTGCAATTCCCCTGTGGGCCCGGCAAGGGGAACCACTAGCCGGACGGCAAGGGTGTCCACCGCGAGGTGGAATCTGAAGGAAGCCGCAGGCAAAGCACTGGCCCGACGAACAGAAATCGCATAGGAGGCGGTCACACCGGGTAAGGCGGCCAATATCGCCAAAGCCCGATACTTGCACGGAAGGTGTGGACGTAGATGCGGCGGGCATAAGTGTGAAGGTCACGTGTCTTACCCTGGGAAGTCTGGTTCTCTGCCTTTGTGCTACTTACCCCGCGAGGGGTGGGGATGGGGAGCCAGAACTCAGCCGAGGTCATAGTAGGTGCGTCACCGCGTACTGAAGGACCGAACATGGTTGGCCACCAGTAGGCGGTGAGTTCTCGTGAAGTGCTTATGAAGACAGAAGCGACTCGGATGGGTCAGGGCCTTCAGGAAGGGGTCGGGCGGAACCCGGCAAATACTGAAGTCCGTGTCGAGGCAGACGCGGGGGCTCACTCGTGGACGAACGCGGAGCCGAATGCGCTGATGGAACGGGTGCTTGAGCGCCCGAACCTGATGCGTGCGTATCAGCGGGTGGTGTCTAACAAGGGTGCCGCTGGTATCGATCAGATGCCGGTCTCAGCCCTGAAGGGTCACCTGCAACAGCACTGGCCAGCGCTGCGCGAGCGGCTGCTGGCCGGGAACTACCATCCCCAGCCGGTGCGCCGGGTCAGTATCCCCAAGCCGCAAGGCGGCGAACGGATACTGGGTATCCCGACGGTGCAGGATCGCCTGATCCAACAGGCGCTTCACCAAA
Organism: Marinobacter excellens LAMA 842; assembly: GCF_001574445.1. Lineage (NCBI taxonomy): Bacteria > Pseudomonadati > Pseudomonadota > Gammaproteobacteria > Pseudomonadales > Marinobacteraceae > Marinobacter > Marinobacter excellens. The sequence goes on along the minus strand of NZ_LOCO01000028.1, from coordinate 16,883 downwards.
CACTAAGCCCAATGCTGGAGACGACCTTCTCGGATCACAGCTACGGGTTCCGCCCTGGTCGAAGTGCCCACCAGGCGGTCAAGGCGATGCAACGGCACATCAATGACGGCCACCGCTGGGTGGTCGACCTGGATCTGGCCCAGTTCTTCGACCGGGTCAACCACGATGTGCTGATGGGCTTGTTGGCCCGTCGCATCACCGACCGACGGGTACTCACCCTGATCCGACGTTACCTGCAAGCCGGCATGCTCGAAGGTGGGTTGGTCAGCCCGAGACGAGAAGGGACACCGCAAGGTGGCCCTCTCTCACCCTTGCTCTCCAACGTGCTCCTGACCGAACTGGACCGGGAGCTGGAGAGACGGGGACACCGGTTCTGCCGCTACGCGGACGACTGCAACATCTATGTCCGCAGCAGAAGAGCCGGTGAGCGGATCATGACCAGCGTCACCCACTTCCTGGAACGGTCTCTGCGCCTGAAAGTGAACACAGACAAGAGTGCTGTGGATCGCCCATGGCGCCGGAGCTTTCTGGGTTACAGCGTAAGCTGGCATAAAAGGCAGGCAAGGTTGAGGGTTGCACCGAAGAGCCTGAAGGCCTTCATGGCCAAGCTGCGTCCGCTGCTTAAGCGATCTCGCGGGCAGTCGCTGACGACAACTATCCAGAAGTTGAACCCGGTTCTCCGAGGCTGGGCGAATTACTATCGCCTGACGGCCTCGAAACGCTCGGTGGAGGCACTGGATGGCTGGATACGGCGGCGACATCGCCTGATTCTATGGCAGCAATGGAAGCGGGCCCATACCCGGGCGCGCAATCTGATGCGGCTCGGTCTGACGGAGCAACGGGCTTGGATGAGCGCAACGAATGGCCGTGGTCCCTGGTGGAACAGTGGCGCGTCTCACATGAACGCGGCGCTGCCCAAGAAGGTGTTCAATGGCCTGTCTCTGGTAAGCTTGCTGGATACGATGGTTCGGCTTCAGAGCCAACCGTGAACCGCCGTGGTACGGAACCGTATGCCCGGTGGTGTGAGAGGACGGGGGAGGCAACTCCCCCTCCTACTCTCACGGTGCGTAGGGGCAGCACTTAGGCTATGGAGCAGGCATTTACTCCCCAACGGTGCTAAGGTCAGGAAAAACATTGCGTTCCGAGCGAAGGATATGCTGAAAATATACTACCTCCACGGCTTCGCCAGCCGCTTCTATATCACCAGCGACAAACTCAAAACGCTCGCCAGGCTTGGCCCTGTCTATGGTCACGACATCGACTACACCCAAGGCTCGGAAGACATTATCGAAGAGAGCTTGGACAAGCTGATGCGAGTGAACCCGGATCTTCTGGTTGGAACTTCAATGGGAGGATGGCTGGCAGGTATTCTCGCAGCTGAAACCGGCATTCCGGTTGTGGCCATCAATCCGGTGACGGAGCCTGCCCAAAGTCTCAGACCTTGGATAGGGCAGGGTGTCGATCATCAGGGCCAGGCCTATCAACTGACAGACGACGTGGTTTCAAGCTACTACCCTTTCACCCACTATGGCAGCGGGCTTGTGCTGCTGGACCAGGGGGATGAACTGCTTCCGTGGAAAGACACCGCCAGGGTGCTTGGGGATTATTTTCCGGTTCATCGCTTTGAGGGTGGCAGCCACCGGTTTGAACATATGGAAGAGGCGCTGGAGCTGATTCGGGAGCATGTGCAGGATTAACGCTCTGGCATGATGAGGTTAACCGCAAGGAGACTGGGTTTCACTAGTGTGCCTTACCAAAAGTTCGTCCAGTTATTAAGCTTATCGGATAGACGAGCAATTGATTCAATGATTTGATCCGCTGTCTTACGCCAGACAAAAGGCTTGGGATCGTCATTGTATCGGGCCAGGTAGTCTTTAATAGAAGCCTCCAGTTCGCGAGTGCTGCAGTGCGAGTTGCGCTTGATCCAACGTTCTGAGATCAGGCCGAAAAATCGTTCTACCAAGTTGACCCACGATGCTGATGTTGGCGTGAAATGCACGTGATAGCGGGGCCTTGCGGCGAACCAGGCTCGCACCTTTTCGGTCTTGTGGGTCCCGTAGTTGTCCATGACCAGGTGGATATCCAGATCCTCCGGAACCTCCCGGTCAATCTCCTTTAAAAACGCCAGAAACTCTTTGGTACGGTGTCGCCTGTGAAGGCGTCCGATAACCTTACCAGTGGCAACGTCCAGGGCCGCAAACAGAGTTGTCGTGCCATGGCGAACGTAGTCGTGTGTTCGGGTTGTTTCGGAGTAACCAAACGACAGCGGAAGCGCCGGCTGAGTGCGGTTCAGCGCCTGTATCTGGCTTTTCTCGTCCACACACAGGACCAGGGCCCGGTCAGGCGGATTCATATACACCTGAATCAGTGACTTCGCAGGCCAATATACCCCGCAAAGCGCAAGCTGGGGTAATACGGGCAAAATCTGAACAGATTAGACCCATGAATAGCTGAAAGGTGTAGTGCAAAGTCGACCAGCTGCCATAAACTGGCTGTTTTGTGATCAACAGATGGTGTTCAGGCAATAGCGGATTGCCCCGGCATGGTTTTCCGGGTGGCTTTAAGGTGGCGACTGTTGTCAAACTGGTTTAACCGGAGGAGGCAAGGCTTCCATAGAGGTCGCGGTAAACGGCAAACCCCGGACAGTGCCGACCAAAGCGCAGGATCCACTGCCTGCCGCTGTGCACCAGGCGACAGGCCATGGTCATCAGCTCCTGCATCACCGTTCTCAGGCGGCGTCGCTTGGCCGGATGGCGTACCGGCGCATCCGGGGCCGTCAGTCTCAGCCCCATCCAGCGCAGCAGGTTGTAACCCATCGCTGCGAAGGCCATGACCAGGTTGTTGGTGTGGAACTTGCCCGAAGGCAGGCGTTCCAGGTCCAGGTCGGTTTTGAACTCGCTATGGAATTGCTCACTGGTGGCGTGATCGCTGTACAGAGTCATGACTTGTTGCTCACTGGCCACATCGGCAGACGGGGACGTAATCCAGCCTTCAACACTGACCTCCGGCTCCAGGTACAACTGGCCAGCGGCATCACTGGTGTGAACAGCGACCTTAACGATTTGGCGTAGACCGGGTTCATCGGGAAGGTCTTCTGACAGAACCGCCTCCATCTTGCCGTCGCGGTCCAGCGACCAGGCTTTCTGGGCTTGGGCCTTGTCTGCCCAAGCCAAGGGATCCTGTTTGCGAGGGTTCCACTTGATCAGGAAATCGACCTGCTCCTGCTCGCGCAGGAAGTCGCGGTTGTCGCGGGCATCGTGTGCACTGTCCAGGCGCAGCAGGATGGGCTTGTCCGTCAATGCCCGGGCTCGGGGCAAAACCCGTTTGAGGGTGTCGAGAAATCCATTATTGGCGTGCTGGCTGCCAGGGCGTAGCTCACAACCCAGGCACCAGCCTTCCTGGCCCAGATACGCGGCAATGGGTGCATAGCCGTCGTAACCCTTGTAGGTGTAGCTGACGCCCTCTTTGTGGGTCTGGCTGTTGTCCATGGGAAAGACATCCATGTCCAGGGCAACGTGGCCCATCGCCAGTGGTGACACCGGCGCTTCGACGGACTGAAGAAATTCAACGCTGGCATCATCCAGCAGTGGTGTCAGGGTTTGGGCATCTTCATCAAATCGCTGGCGCAAACGGGCTGAAGATGGCGACTGCTTGATGCCCAGAGCGGATTTGAAGAACGGATCTGTTCGTACCGGCTCGGCCGCCTCGAAATCACTCTTGCCCAGCGTAATCAGGCCAAGGTAGGTGCGGATAAGCTCAATGTTCGGAATACCGTGGCGCTTGACGACCGTGCGAGCGGTTTTGATCAGCGACGTGTGCCGGTTCAGGCAGTGGCCCACCAGGGCCAGTCCGCCGTGGGGTGTATAGACTTCGGTTCGGGATTGCTGGAGGGTGAAGGTGCGCATGAGACAACATCACTGACTGGGTGAATGAATGTCAGGGGCTATTATATCGCTCAAGATCCTGCTATTGCAGGCTTGGGGCGCGACTTCAGCTCGTTGGATTCACGGATTCAGGTTTCAAACCTTTTGCAGCGCTTGGATAATAGTTGCAGTTAAAGGATTTCGATTGCAAGCTGATTTAGAGATTATTGGCTTGGTAAGACGTTGTTGATCTCCTTGGAGACCTGCTCCCCTCCCTTATTGTTAAGGGGGGGGCTTTTTGTTTGCCCGGCGAAGCCGGCAAACCCGGCCACCTGAAAGAAGGTGGCGTCACCCCGGCTGAGGGGAAGACAATCCGACTGGCAAGGGCGTTGTTGGCTAACGGCAGGGTCTGAAGGAAGCTATAGGAGGTTAACGGTACACAACGCAAGTGAACCTGCTTCGGCAGTCCAGGTGGGTAAGCGTGCAAAATAGCGCGACGCCCGATACTCAGTCAGACCTGGGCTGTGTTTGAGGGTGGCATCGTTAACAGGGAGCCGGTGCAGTAACCGGGGAAGCCTGGCACCCTATCCGGTTCGACCGGACGCTGAGGCTCAAGGTGAAAGCCAAGGCCGCAGCGGGTGTGAGGTGGCAGATGAAGCCGTAGTAGTGACGAAGTTCCGGCCCGAGAAGCCTGGTAACAGTGTGGAGGGCAAAACCGGAATGACCGCTGGCGGAGGTTCAGCGGGCCGATCAGGGTCAAAAGCTCTGGTTGGATGCGAAGGGCGGAAGTCATTAACGAGCATGACGGACGACGAGCGATAGGTGGACGCTGCGTTCACAAGCTGCCCGACGGGGCGGGGATGTGCATCGAGGTGCTGCGGGAACGCAGTCGCTTTGGTGTTCACCGAACAAGGGAGTAGAGCGAGACCGTGGCGGCAGATTGCCAGAGTGCTAGTACCCGGACGGATCGTTTGAAACAGACCAGCAGCCAGGCCGATCCTCGAAGTCGTCATCACACAGATGAGCAGGCATGAGGACCTACTACAGCTTGTACGGACAGCTGCTGTCAAAACAGCGTTTGTATGAAGCCTTCAGGCACGTCAAGCGCAACAAGGGTGCGGCCGGAATCGATGGGCAGAGCCTGAGTGCGTTTGAGGCGAATCTGGAGGTGGAGCTGTCGTGCCTGTTACTCGAACTGAAGGAAAAGCGCTATCGGGCGCACCCGGTCAGGCGTGTGGCCATCGCCAAGGACGACGGTGGTGAACGTTTGCTGGGCATTCCAACGGTTCGGGACCGGGTTGTGCAACAGGCGTTGCGCAGAATCATCGAACCGATCTTCGAGCCGGACTTCCACCCGTCGAGTTACGGGTATCGTCCGGGCCGCAGTGGTCACCACGCCATCGGCAAGGCGGAGTTATTCGTCCGCCGCTACCGACGGACATGGGTAGTGGATATGGACCTGTCGAAATGCTTCGACACCCTGAACCATGACCTGATCATCCGTCAGTTCCGCCGACGGATCACGGACGGCAGTGTTCTGTCACTGCTGCGCCAGTTCCTGGAAAGCGGCGTGATGGTGGGGTACCACCTTGAAGACACGACGTTGGGCAGCCCGCAGGGCGGCGTGATCAGTCCGCTGATCGCGAACGTCTACCTGGACGCCTTCGACCAGTTCATGAAAGCGCGGGGGCATCGGATTGTCCGCTATGCAGACGATATCCTGATCCTCTGCGCCTCCCGAGCTGGGGCGAGCAATGCGTTACGGGTGGCCCAAAGCTACCTGGAAGGGGAGCTGAAGCTGACAGTTAACGCCACCAAGACCCACATCGCCAACAGCGATGAGGGGGTGAAGTTCCTGGGTGTGGTGATCTACACGAACTACACACGCATCCAGGACAAGAAGGTGGTGACACTCAAGCAGAAGCTGAAGGCGCTGACCAGGCGAAACCGGGGCGTCGGACTTGCGGCGATCATCCGCGAGCTGAACCCGGTGCTACGGGGCTTTGTCAACTACTTCCGGGTAGCTAACTGTGCGCGGGTGCTAAAGCAGGTTATGAGTTGGTTAAGACGGCGACTGCGCTGCATCCAGCTCAAACAGTGGAAGAGACCGGGCCGGTTGCATCGGAGGCTGAAACAGTTGGGCTACAAGCCTCCGTTTCGGTACATCAAGATGCAAAGCTGGCGCAATGCGGCCTCACCGCTGGCCCACCATGCAATCCCGAATGCCTATCTGCATAATGACTTACGGTTGGTGGATCCGACCAAGGTCAGAACCGGCATCACTGTCCCCGAATTCGGGGTAAGTTAATGGCATGAGCCGTATACGTGGCCCGTATGTACGGTTCTGTGAGAGGGATGAGGCGGTGACGCCTCACCCTACTTGATGTGCGCCCGGCACGGGCGCACTCCTGGAGGTGCAAGTCCTCCCGTGAGCTGGCCACAGCGAACGAAGTGAAGCGCAACTGCGGAAGGGCGACCGACCGTGGGGAGGAAGCGTGGAGCATAAACCGTGAGCCGATGAACAAGAATCGGATACGAGGCACTGCCAAGCAGGGCGAGCGGGCAAGAAGCCGCGAAGCTCTTGTGGCCAAGGCGAAGTGGTGTAAATCCGGCGGTTGTGCGGTGAAGGAGTGTGTTCTTACCCGGGGAGATCTCGCCTCATGCCTGAAAGGGCGACGTGGTCACGCGGAGCGAGAAGTCAGCAGAGGCCATAGTAGCCGCTAACACAGGGCGAAGGGCTGAACGAGAAGGAGCGTCAAACGCCTTGTCGATGAGCGCTGTAACGCATCAGATGCCCGCGCCAGCGGGGCGGGTTGCAACAAGGGAAGGTGAAGCCTTGCCGGCCGTGACCAGTGATGAAGCAGGACTCCCGCGACGAGAACCGGAGGGCGCAGGGCGAAACCTGCTTGCGCAGGCGTTCGCACGAGAGAATATGCAACGGGCATGGAAGCGCGTGAAGGCCAACAAAGGATCGGCAGGTGTGGACGGGCTGGACATTACCCAAACCGCGGAACACCTGCGATGGGTGTGGCCGGAGCTTCGCCAGCAGCTGCTGAGCGGCTCCTACCAACCACAACCCGTCCGTCGGGTAGGCATCCCGAAACTGGACGGCAGTGAGCGGGAACTGGGTATCCCCACCGTCACCGACCGTCTGATTCAACAGGCACTGCTACAAGTGCTGCAACCTCTGATTGATTCCACCTTCAGCGAGCACAGCTACGGCTTCCGCCCGGGCCGACGGGCCCAGGATACGGTTCTGGCTGCGCAGCGCTACGCCCAGCAAGGCCGCCATATCGTGGTGGACGTTGATCTGTCGAAGTTCTTCGACCGGGTTAACCACGACATCCTGATCGACCGCCTGAAAAAACGCATAAACGATCCCGGAGTCATCCGGCTGGTGCGTGCGTATCTCAACGCGGGTATCATGGATGGTGGCGTGGTCATGGATCGGCATGAGGGCACGCCGCAAGGCGGGCCGTTGTCGCCGTTACTGGCCAACGTTCTGCTGGACGATGTGGATAAAGAGCTGGAACGCCGGGGGCACTGCTTCGCCCGTTACGCCGATGACTGCAACGTCTACGTTCGCAGTCACAAAGCGGGAGAACGGGTGATGCGCCTGCTACGCCGGTGTTACGACAAACTGCGCTTGGTGATCAACGAATCCAAAAGTGCAGTCGCCCGCGTGTTCGGGCGTAAGTTCCTCGGCTATGCCTTGTGGCAAACGAGGGACGGGGAGGTCCGACGCGCGGTATCCACCAAGGCGTTACAGGCGTTCAAGCTCAGAGTCAGGCAACTGACCCGAGGATCAGGGGGGGCGCAGCATGGCACAGGTGGTGGAGAATCTCCGCCGCTATCTGCTTGGCTGGAAAGGATACTTCAGGCTGGCGCAAACGCCACGCATCTGGCGATCACTGGATGAGTGGATACGTCGTCGTCTGAGAATGCTCCACCTTCGGCAGTGGCGACGGGGCAAGACGATCTACCGGGAGCTGATCCGCTTAGGCGCGAGTTCCTGGGTTGCGGAATCCGTGGCGGCGCTGAGTCGTCGCTGGTGGCATAACAGTCGCTCTGCCATCCATCATGTGCTGACCATTGCCTACTTCGATCGGTTGGGAGTGCCGAGACTCTCGTGAAACCTCAACTTCTCGAACCGCCCGGTGCGGACCCGCATGCCGGGTGGTGTGGGAGGGGCGGAACCTATTGGTTCCCCCTCCCCCCCCCCCTCCTATCAAACTGATAGTGCACATTAAAGTGCACCCTCTGCAGATAAGGGACAAAGATATACGCTAGCTGGATATTGAGTGCAGGCATCCTTATTTACAGTGAAAAAGGTCAATAAGGAGGGTATCACCATGCAAGACAATCTGATAGCAAAAGATAGGGGCATGATAGACGTCGATAACATGATGGACGTCGATAAAGAGAAAGGCCTGTATCGAGTTCGACGCGACATGTACACCGATCCTGATCTATTCGAAATGGAGATGAAGTATATCTTCGAAAACAACTGGGTCTATTTGGCCCACGAGAGCCAGGTCGCCAATCCAAATGACTACTTTACAAGTTACATTGGTCGTCAGCCCGTCGTCGTCGTCCGCAATAAGGATGGTGAGCTACACTGCTTTGTTAACGCCTGCAGTCACCGTGGTGCTGTGCTATGTCGCAAGAAGGTGGGCAACAAGGCCGTCTTTACTTGTCCGTTCCACGGCTGGAGCTTTAATAACTCCGGCAAGCTAGTCAAGGTCAAGGATCCCGACGACGCCGGTTACCCGGAGTCCTTCAACTGCGATGGCTCTCACGACCTGAAAAGGGTCCGCTTGGAGAATTACCGCGGCTTCCTGTTCGGCTCGCTGAACGACGATGTCAAGCCTCTGACTGAACATCTTGGCGAAGCGGCTAAGATTATCGATATGGTCGTTGATCAGTCGCCGGAAGGTATAGAAGTGCTGCGCGGTGCGTCGACTTATACCTATGACGGTAACTGGAAAATGCAGGCCGAAAACGGTGCCGATGGTTACCATGTTTCCGCAGTGCACTGGAACTACGTTGCCACCACCGCTCGCCGTAAAACTGGCATGTCTGCAGATGATGTTAAGGCGATGGATGTCTCCTCTTGGAACAAGCAAAAAGGCGGTTTTTATGCCTTCGAACACGGCCATATTCTGCTGTGGCTGAGCTGGCCTAACCCCCAGGATCGTTCCCTGTATGAAAGTCGTGATGAGCTCGTTGAGCGTTTCGGTGCCAGTCGTGCCGATTGGATGATCGGCAAGCTGCGCAATCTTTGTCTGTACCCGAATATGTTCCTTATGGATCAAATGAGCACACAGATCCGTCACTTCCGTCCGATTTCCGTCGACAAAACCGAAGTGACTATCTACTGCTTCGGGCCTAAGGGCGAAGCTGCGCAAGAGCGTGCGCATCGGATCCGTCAGTACGAAGACTTCTTCAACGCCTCAGGCATGGCAACCCCAGATGATCTGGAAGAGTTCCGCGCTTGTCAAGAAGGTTACAATGGTATGAAGTTGCCTTGGAATGACATGTCCCGTGGTGCCGAGCACTGGATCGACGGTCAGGATGAGGAGGCTAAGGAGATCGGTTTGCATCCTGTGATGAGTGGTGTCAAGTCTGAGGATGAGGGGCTCTACATCGTTCAGCATCAGTACTGGAAGAAAGTGATGGCGGAAGCGGTACGCAAGGAAAAGGGGGAGTAATTCATGAATATCAGCTACGACGAAATCCGTGATTTTCTGTATTCCGAACAGCGTTGCCTCGATGACAAGGACTATGACCAGTGGCTTGAGCACTATGCCAAGGATGCCGAATACTGGGTGCCGAGCTGGGACGTTGACGGTGAGTTGACCGAGGATCCTCAGTCCGAAATCTCCTTGATGTACTATGCTCGCCGTGACGGTCTGGAAGACCGAGTGTTTCGCCTCCAGACCGGTCGTTCCAGCTCTAGTTCACAGCCAGAGCCGCGTACCCTGCATATGCTGAGTAATTTGGAAGTGGCCACCGCATCAGACAGTGACGCTGAAGTACGCTACAACTGGGTGACCAACAGCGTTCGCCACGATACCGTGAATACCTACTTTGGTTGCGCGTTCGTCATTCTGGTCCGTAGCGAAGACGGCAAGCTGAAGATCAAGCGCAAGAAGATCGTGCTTAAGAATGACTGTATCCATCAGGTTGTTGATATCTATCACCTTTGATCCCAGCCAATATGATGAACTTCCCTCGGGGTGTCGTTGACACCCTTAGAGGGGACTGAGACATTACAATGTATAAAGTAGCACTTAACTTTGAAGACGGTGTAACCCATTTCATTATTCCAATGCCGATGGAAACGGTTGCGGATGCCGCCTATCGTTCCGGGATCAATATTCCAGTAGACTGCCGTGACGGTGCCTGTGGTACCTGTAAATGTCATTGCGAATCAGGTCGCTATGAGATGGATGGTTATGTAGAGGATGCGCTGTCCGAACAGGAAGCAAAACAGGACTATGTGCTGACTTGCCGCATGATTCCAGAATCGGACTGTGTGGTTACTGTGCCGGCATCATCCGAAGTTTGTGTACAGGGTCGGCAGGTGGATGTACATGCCAAACTGTCCGGCATCAATCGTCTCTCCGATTCCACGCTGTCTTTTACTGTTGCCGGTGATCAGTTGTCAGCCATGCACTTTTTGCCAGGGCAGTATGTCAACGTATTGGTTCCGGGTTCTGACCAGTCCCGATCTTACTCCTTCAGCTCCTTGGTCAACCCGGTTGACGATTCGGTTTCTTTTCTGATGCGTGTGGTATCTGATGGTCTGATGAGTACTTATATGACTGAAAAGGCGAGTATCGGCGACAGCATCGTCCTGCGCGGTCCTTTTGGCAGCTTCTACCTTCGCGATATCAAGCGTCCAATTTTAATGCTGGCTGGCGGTACCGGTCTGGCGCCTTTTTTGGCGATGCTGGAGAAGATTCAGCAGGACGGCAGTCAGTACCCGATCCATCTGATATATGGTGTTACCCGTGACAACGACCTGGTGGAGATAGAAAAATTAGAAGCATTTGCTGCGGCCATCGATAACTTCAGCTTCAGCGCCTGCGTCGCTTCAGAAGAGAGCGACTGGCCGCGAAAAGGCTATGTCACTAACCATCTGAATCCTGATCATCTGCATGGCGATGATGTGGATATCTACCTCTGCGGTCCGCCGCCTATGGTGGAAGCGGTGAGTAGCTACATGCAGGAAAATGGCATTCAGCCAGCCAGCTTCCATTATGAAAAGTTTGCAGCCAGTAAATGAGGAGGATTCCATGAGAGTTGAACGCTTTGAAAACAAGGTAGTTATTGTCACCGGGGCGGCCCAGGGAATTGGTCGCGCTGTAGCCCTTCAGATGGCCGCCGAGAAAGCTATTTTGGTGCTGGTGGACCGCTCTGAAATTGTTGCAGAGGTGGCCGAAGAGGCCCTGACTGCAGGAGCTATTGATGTCCATATCATAAATGCCGATCTGGAGCTGTATGCCGGGGCCTGCAAAGCGATGGATGCAGCCGTCAGTCATTTCGGTCGCATCGACATCCTGGTCAACAACGTAGGCGGTACCATCTGGGCCAAGCCCTATGAAGCCTACGAAGAGGGTCAGATCGAAGCCGAGATTCGCCGTTCCCTGTTCCCGACCCTCTGGTGCTGTCACGCCGTGTTGGCGCAAATGCAGAAGCAACAGCGTGGTGTGATCGTCAATGTGTCCTCCCTCGCAACCCGATCACTTAACAGAGTGCCTTATGCAGCGGCGAAAGGAGGTGTGAACGCTATGACCGTGTGCATGGCGTTTGAGAATGCAAAACACGGTATCAGGGTCAATGCGGTGGCGCCAGGCGGAACCGATGTGGGTGAACGAAGGATTCCGCGCAACAATGAAACCATGAGTCAGCAGGAGAAGGAGTGGTATCAGGCAATTGTTGACCAAACTATCGATTCGACATTCATGAAGCGTTATAGCTTTCCGGAAGAACAGGCAAACGCCATACTCTTTCTGGCTTCTGATGAAGCTTCCTACATTACCGGTGCCGTACTGCCGGTGGGGGGGGGGTATCAGGGCTGACCGTTTAATCCAAACCAAGCAGGGCTTAGGTCAAGCCATTTGCCTTACTAATGGGAAACAAAGTAGCCGAACACTTAAATATTTCAAGTTTGGCGTTTCAGAGGAGTAAAAAAAGCCTAAATAACAATCCGTTATGATTGCCTTGAATTTTTCGAGTATTATGCTGAGCTGTGTCCGGATACAAAGTTTCGCATTAGTAAGTGTGACTAGTGTCCCGTCCGGGTAATTCCTTAGCGTAAATGTGCTATAATTCAGGTCGTTTTTCACCGGCTTGGCGATCCTTTTGTGGCGCGGAAACCAGCACCCTTTAATCTTACCGTAAATGATCAGTTAGAGCTGGAAAGCTGGTTACGGACAAGCACATTAAGTCAGAATCTTGTTCAACGCGCTCGGATCGTTCTGGCTCTGAATAATGGCGAATCACCGAAAACGGTGGCCGAGCGACTGGAGACCAGTACGCCCACCGTTTTCAAGTGGCGTAACCGTTATATCGAGCAGGGCCTGAGTGGCCTGCAAGATGCTCCAAGGCCCGGACAGCCCAGGAAGCTGGACCGGAAAAAGGTCAAGTCAATTCTTGATGACACGGTCAAAAAGCTGCCCAAGGAATCTACCCACTGGAGCGTCCGGTTGATGGCCGAACATGCCGGTGTCAGTCGCTGGCAAGTGCATCAGATCTGGAAAGCTGCTGACCTGAAACCGCACCGGCTAAAAACCTTCAAAATAAGCAATGATCCGGACTTTGCTGAGAAGGTTTTCGATGTCGTTGGCTTGTATCTGAATCCGCCTGATAACGCGCTGGTGCTGTCAGTTGACGAAAAAACGCAGATCCAGGCACTGGATCGCACTCAACTGGAATTCATCCTGGCGGTGCCGGGGCGTCGCTATCGCGGCAGAAAGCTCTCCGATGCCGGCGTCACCGCCAGGTTCTACAAGGCCGTGACCGATGCTCACCTCGGGCATATCCTGAAGGTCGATCTGACCGCCGAGACGTTCAACTATGTCCTGGATCAGCGCGCGCTCGATCGCGCTAGGATGATGGACGGCAAGCTGCTGCTAGTCACCAACATGGCCGACCACGACCCGCTGGAGATCGTAGAGCGCTACCGCGCGCTGGCAGACATCGAGCGCGGCTTCCGAGTACTGAAGAGCGACATCGAGATCGCGCCGGTCTACCACCGGCTACCGGATCGCATCCGCGCTCATGCCCTGATCTGCTTCCTCGCCTTGGTGCTTTACCGGGTGCTCAGGATGCGGCTGAAGGCGAGCAATCATCCGCTGTCGCCGACGCGGGCACTGGAGATTGCCCGCAAGATCCAGTTCCACCAGGTCCTGCTTCACCGTCGCGAGACGGCGAGCGGCCTGACCAAATTGAAGCCTGAACAACGCGACCTTTTCGAGGCGATTGGCCTGCCGGCTCCTGCTGCATCACGCTTGTAGTGCCAATTTTGACAACGCGTTTTCAGGCTAATCAGTAGTTTACGCTTCTATCTGTCGAACTCGGGATTCAGGCATTGCGTAAACTCCTCTGTTGTATTATCTTTTAAATTTGACTAATATCAATAAAAATTTAAAATAAAAAAAGGAGGTTAAAATGACTCTGGAAATCTTTAGCCTTCCACTGCGTTTTAATTTTGCTCGCCCGGAAGCTGTTTCAGAATTTGTGAATCAAAAGGTTGGTCGTCATACTTTAGAGGTGATAAAGTGTGATGCTGCTCGGTCACGTTTGGGTTTCAAGGAATTTTCAGGACTTGGGTTAACCTCAATTTCTTATGGTAGCGAGGTGAGAGTAAAAAGTCCTGAGCTCGAAAGTGTATTTCACTTGCAGATAATTACAAGGGGCACGTGTTATGTATCTTTTGGCTATGAGGGAGTTCTCTTAGGGGTGGGTGATGCTATAATGCTGAATCCTTTCGAGTTAATAATACTTGAATATTCTTCTGACTGTGAAAAGTTAATTGTTAATATACCTGAAAGCTCCATTCAGACTACTGTTCTTTCTGAGCTAGGTTGTCTCCCGAAGCCAGGTGTTCGTTTCGCGCGACGACCAGTAAACCTTTTAAGATTTCCATCATTAGTTAAACTTTTTGAGGCAGTTTTACTGGAAGCTGGAGGGTGTGACGCAGAGATTTTTGGTGCTTTTGACTTTTATAAAGAAGTTGTGATAAACAAAATACTTTGTACATTCGATAATAATGTTCCGATTGAAAAAAACCTCAACAGACCTCATCCTCAGATAGAAGAAATTTCTAGATATATAGAAAAAAATATAAAAAAAGACATCACCATAGATGAGTTGAGTAAGATTTCAAATCTTAGTGTTCGTTCGATTTATTCTTTGTTTTCTAAGACATTATCGACAACACCAAAAAATTATATAAAGAATCAAAAACTTAATAGAGTTCGAGAGGATTTGCTAAACGGCTCAGTAAGGAATGTTACGGAGGTTGCTCTAGATTATGGATTTTCTCACTTAGGTCGGCTGTCCTCTGACTACAAAAGGTTGTTTGGTGAATCGCCTTCAAAAACTTTAAGGAAGGTCTGTTGAATAACCGGCGATTTTTGTCGATGTTGTTTCAAGGCAGCAGCAAACTCGAATTTCAGACGTTATTTTCCTGTTACTAATGGGAATGTAAGCAATGGGATGGACTCCTCCTCACCTAACCGGCATCTACGTGCCAAAATGGTGAGTGAACAATCAACCATCGAGGAGATGAGGAGAAGTCCACATGAACATTATCCGCGTCGGTGTTGATATTGCCAAATCAGTGTTCCACGTCCATGGCGTAGACCGCCACGGTCAAACTCGATGGCAAGGCAAATATTCTCGAAATAAGTGGCTGAATGCGCTCAGCCGCAAAGTGCCGGTCGGTACGGAAATTGGTATGGAGACCTGTGCCTCTGCTCACCACTGGGCTCGTGAACTCCAAAGGCGGGGGTATCCAGTGCGACTGATTGCACCTCAGTTTGTCAAACCCTACGTCAAAAGTAACAAAAATGACCGTGTGGACGCTGAGGCAATATGCGAAGCCATGAGCCGCCCGAACATGCGTTACGCCGCTCCGAAGACCGCTGCCCAGCAGGATGTTCAGGCAGCGCACCGCATCCGTGAAGAGCTGGTTAGCCAGCGTACTGCCAAGGCAAACCAGATCCGGGGACTGATTGGTGAGTATGGCATCGTGGCCCCGGTGGGCATACAGCAGATGCGCAACGCCTTATCAAGATGGCTGGAGGACGCAGAGAATGGGCTTAGTGATAGATTCCGAATCCTGCTCAATGGGCTGGCTGAAGATCTCCGATACCTGGATGATCGCATTGTGGCACTTGACGAAGAAATTGCCGAGAGTGTCAAGCAGGACCCTGTGGCGCGACGCTTGATGACCCTGCGCGGCGTAGGACCACTGACGGCCAGTGCCTTGTCCGGTGCTCTAGGAGATGGCAAGGCGTTTCGCCGAGGGCGGGACTTTGCCGCATCAATCGGGTTAACGCCCAGACAGCACAGTACTGGAGGCCGGGATCGTCTGCTAGGGATCAGCAAGCGAGGCGACAGTTACTTACGCAAATTGCTTGTCCACGGGGCACGGGCCGTGCTGCGACATGTTGATGGTAAAGACGACGGCCTCAGTCGTTGGCTTAAAGGCCTGGCGTCACGAAAGCACGTCAATGTGGCCACGGTGGCATTGGCCAATAAAACAGCCCGCATTGCCTGGGCGCTGGTGCACAATGAATCAACCTACGACGAAGGACTTGCAACGGCTGCTGCTTGAGTGACGGCTAAGCAGCGAGCCTGAGAAACAACCTGAAAACCTGTAGGAGAGGCCCACACCACGATTGCACAGCATTTTGATTGATGGCGAACAGGTCGGACCGGCGTTGGGAAACCCCTTTATGGACGCGGAGCCCAAAGCTCGTGTAAGCGTATGGGAACCGGCGCGCGGATAGCCCATCAGGGTCCGATGCTCATCTATAGGGCATCATTGGAGAGACCGGATACACGTAGGCAGTCGTACCTTCATCGCGATCGAACAAAGTGCTTGCAAAAGAGGAGGAGTCCATACGTGTTAAATCGACCCACTTGCCCTAACCCGGATTTCTCATAGCCACCCAGCAATCTTCACAGATCGATTCCTTTAGCACCAGAGCCCAGCAATCAGGCTTGATCTGGTGATTATTTGATCACTCCCCAGCGTTCAGACGCACCACCCCCTTACCCCCATTGAGCCGGGCCGGGGGAGCCCGCAGCTTCTATCCGGGAACCAGCCGACGAACCAGATCCGTGAGTTCGTCTTTGTAAGGATAGCTGTCGCTCATGAGCACGCGGATTCGCCGGGTGTTGCGAATGTGCGTGTTCCGGGGTGACAGCGGCTTCTATCGCCCCCGATTGCTGAGCTGGTGCGACCGGAATAATGTGGATTATCTGGTGGGCATCAGCAAGAACAGCCGGCTGCTCAAGGAGGTAGATGTAGCCTCGATGCTGATTCGCAAAGCTCACAACGAACTGGGTGAAAAAGTCTCCGCCACCTACCGGTTCCAGTATCAGGCCCGAACCTGGAAACACCCCCGCTGGGTGGTGGCGCGTCTGGAAGAAGGCGAACTAGGACCCAATCCAAGGTTCATCATCAGTTCCCGTTACGACGATGGATTCAAGCTCTACTACGAGCAGTACTGCGCCCGGGGTGACATGGAGAACCGGATTAAAGACCAGCAGCTGTGCCTGTTTGCGGATCGCACCTCCAGCACACAGTGGTGGACCAATCAGTGGCGGCTGATTCTGTCAGGGTTCGCCTACACACTGTTCGAGCGACTGCGGACCTACTTGCGTATTCCAGACCAAGGTTGCCACTGATTCCAGACGAAGCCTGCCACCCATTCCACACGAAAGCTGCCACTGATTCCACGGCAAAGCTGCCACCCTGGCAAGCTGCCTGATTTCCCC
>NZ_LOCO01000027.1:52394-54343 GCF_001574445.1 Marinobacter excellens LAMA 842 | reverse complement strand
AATCTGTTCGTAGAGGGTGCATTGATCCAATGTCGGCCACCATCCATCGGGTTAATCGGATGGGCTAACATTGACCAAAAACGGCAGGGAAATAAAGGGTTACCCACTAAAAGAAGTGAAGACCCAAATTTATCCAGGTGAGTTCGTTGCCATCATGGGCCCCTCCGGGTCCGGTAAATCCACCTTGATGAATATCCTGGGTTGCCTGGACCAACCAACCTCGGGGGAATACTGGTACGACGGCCGTGACGTTTCCGCGCTCAGTCGGGATGACCTGGCGTTATTGCGCCGGGAGGCTTTCGGCTTTGTTTTTCAGAGCTACAACCTGCTGCCGGGCATGACCGCTCGGGAGAATGTTGAGATTCCGGCCATCTATGCAGGCAGGGCCCCCGCCCAACGCCGGGAGCGGGCGGAGAAACTGTTAACCGAACTGGGGCTGGGAGAGCGGCTTACCCATCGCCCCAACCAGTTGTCTGGTGGTCAGCAGCAGCGCGTTTCAATTGCCCGGGCATTAATGAATGGCGGTCAGGTAATCTTTGCCGACGAACCTACCGGCGCCCTTGACAGCAAAAGCAGCAAGGAGGTTATCCGGCTGCTGACCCAGCTCTCTGGCAAGGGGCATACCGTTATTCTGATCACCCATGATCAGGATGTGGCCGATGTTGCCCGCCGGCAAATTCATATCGCCGATGGCGAAGTGGTACGAGATACCGGACAGGATGACAGAGCTGAAGCCTCTTCACCGGCGATCAAAGCCAGTCGCCATGGCGTGGTGCTGAGTGACTGGCAGGAGGCCCTGAAAAGTGCCATGCGCTCGTTGCATAGCAATCTGTTCAGAACCGCACTGACGTTGCTGGGCATCGTGATTGGCGTGGCGTCTGTGATTACCATGCTGGCTATCGGGGAGGGGGCCAGGAAAGACGTGGTTGATCGAATCAGTACCATGGGCAGTGACTTGTTGCTGATTCGCCCCGGCGGCCCGGATCAGCGTGGAGGTCGCTGGTCAGTGACGACGCTAACCCCAGAAGATTATCGTGCAATCAATGAAGTAGAAGGGGTTCTTGCAGCGATACCTGAATTAACCGGTTCGCAAACGCTTCGGTACTTTAACCTTGACCACCGTGCAGAAATTAACGCCACCTCATACCAGTTTCCGGTGGCCAGGCAGTGGCCGGTGATTGAAGGCACCTTCTTTTCGGAACAGGATGAGCTCAACTATGCGGCAGTAGCCGTGTTGGGCAAAACGACGGCGGACACACTGTTCCCCGGCGAAAGCCCGCTCGGCAAACACCTGATGGTGAACAATGTGCTGTTCCAGGTGATTGGCGTGATGGGGGAGAAGGGCGCATCGCCAATGGGCCAGGATCAGGATGATGTTGTGTTAGTACCTTACACAACGGGTAGTTTGCGTATTTTTGGCCAAACCCACCTGCGCAATATCACCGTGGCGGTGGCTGATCTGGACCGGATGAGCGAAATAGAGGCGATTATTCACGAAACCCTGCTGGCCAGGCATGGTGGCATTGAGGATTTCACCATCCGCAATATGGCGTCGCTGATCGACACCATCTCTGAAACCCAGAATACCCTGACCTGGCTGCTTGGCTCCATTGCGGCCATTTCGCTGCTGGTCGGCGGCATCGGTGTAATGAACATCATGCTGGTGAGCGTGACCGAACGCACGCGGGAAATCGGCATTCGCATGGCAACCGGAGCGCGGGCCTGGAACGTTCTGCAACAGTTTCTTACCGAGGCCTGGCTGGTCTCGGCCATTGGCGGGCTGATCGGTGTCGCGCTGGGCATCACCGCCACCCAATTGATCGGCTCGTTTGGCACGCCGGTCCATATGACCGTGTTGCCGATGGTATTAGCGTTCTCCTGTGCCTTTGCCACCGGGCTGATCTTCGGTTTTCTGCCAGCCCGCAAAGCCGCTCACCTGGACCCGGTCC
>NZ_LOCO01000027.1:0-52106 GCF_001574445.1 Marinobacter excellens LAMA 842 | reverse complement strand
ATGCCCTGGCGTCGGAATAAGACTATGACTATGAACGCCCGAATATTGGTTTTACTGCCGGCTCTCATGGTTGCCGGGTGCGCCACGTTCACACCGGAGCCGGTGCCTTTGCCAGTTACTCCACCGGAGCAATGGTCCGCTCAACTCGATGAGGGGCAGGGCATCGATGCCAGCTGGTGGCAGGCTTTCAATGATGACAATTTGAACCGGCTGATTGACAAGGCCCTGGCGGCCAACCCCGACTTGGCGGCCACTGCCCAGTCCGTCATTCAGGCCGATTTGCAGCTGCAGTCCGCCGGTGCTGGCCTCTTGCCCTCGGTGGGGGCATCGGCCAGTACCGGGCGGCAGGCTTCCCGGGCCTCCGGTGGTGATACCAACACCGGGGGTTCAACCAGTGCCGGCTTATCCGTGGACTATGAGCTGGATCTTTGGGGGCGGTTGTCTGCCGTCGAAGGCGCAGCTCTGGCATCTTTCCAGGCCACCCGGTTTGACTACGACGCAGCTCGTATCACCCTGATTGCATCGGTCGCCAGCACCTGGTTTGAATGGCTGGAGTTACAGCAGAGAGTAGAGGTGGCACGGAATAACCTGGCGATTGGCGAGCGTACTCTGACATTGGTGGAGGCCCGCTTCCGCAATGGTGCTGCCAGTCGGGCTGAGCTGGCGCGCCAGCAAACTTCGGTATTGAGCCTGCGTAACGCGGTGCCGCCACTGGAATACCAGGCCCGGCAACGGCTGGTAGCATTACGGGTGCTGACTGGAGAATTACCGTTTGAGGGCGACAAGCCAGATGCCGATATCTCAGAGGTAAGCATACCGGTGATCAGTCCCCTGGCGCCGGCCAGTCTGGTCACACGTCGACCCGACCTGGCCGCCCAGGAGGCAAGATTGGTGGCTGCCAGCGCCGATATTGAACAGGCCAGGGCAGCCCTGTTGCCGTCGGTTTCCCTGAGTGCAGCGGTTCGGTTATCCACCGACAGTTTTCTCAGCCTTGCTGATCCGACTCGAAGCGTGAGTGGTCTGTTGGGTTTGAGTCAGTCGTTGTTTGATGGTGGCCAGAGGCGAAACGCCCTGGCGATTTCGGAATCCCGGCGGGTGGCCCTGCTCGAAGGCTATCGGGGCAGTCTGTTGACGGCATTCCAGGAAGTGGGCGATGCCCTTGACCGGGATTCTCTGTTTGAGCTTCAAGAGCAGCGCCTGCAAGAGATCCTGGTGCGTGCTGAAGAAACACTCAGGCTGACCGAAGTTCGTTATCGGGAAGGCGCGGACGACTTGTTGACCCTGCTGGAGAGCCAGCGCAATGTGTTCGACGCCCGTCAGCAACTCAGCCAGATGCGCCTGAACCGACTGATTGCCGCCGTCGACCTCTACAAAGCTTTGGGCGGAGGTTGGCAGCGCGATGACGGGGTGGTGGCTACAGGGCCGGTTGAGGAATAACACCCTCTACCAGAAAGGCTTCCCGACCAAAGTTGTGAACCTGCTTACGGCCATCAGCCAGCGTCAGACTCATGGATACTTGCTGGTCTGAGGTGGCGACGATGAGTTTGTGGTACGACTTCGGCGCCGTGTCCCGGAGTGCCCGGGGGCTGAACAGCGCCACGTTGAGTCCGTCCATTCCGCGCTCAGGTTGCCAGGGTAGCTGGTACAAGCCGGCTTGAAGAGCCCTGGCAGAGAGAAACTGAAACGCTTCCGCGCCGCATTGGCGCAGGTCGCTACCCAGCGCCTGGGATTCCCGGTAGCTGACCGGGTCGGTCAGGGTTTCTTGAAGGTCCTGCCACTCAGGGGCCTGAAGCCGCACTCCGTGGCTTGAACGAAAACGGGCGGTGAAAACCGTGTGCAGCGTGGTCAGCGGCCGTTTGAAGGGTTTTGACACGTGGCTGGTGAACACAAACCGATAGAAAGCGGTCTCTGCCAGGGCTGTCGGAATGCTCATGGCGCCGTAGAAAAGGCTGGGTTCGAAGCTACGGCCGAACCGAGAGCCGTATTTGAGTGGCGGGTATCGAAAGGGCGTTGACAGCAGGTAGTGCAGTTTACTGGCCTGCTCGGGGATCGTCGGTTTGCTGGCATCCAGCAGTTGCTCCAGGCGCGCCTGTTCCTGCATGTTGTCAACGATTCGGGTGGTGGCGATGTCTTCCTGACTCTCAACCACCCGAAAGACCTGCCCCTGTAGGTTCGTCAGGGTGTTTTTAATACGCTCCTTGTAGTTCAAATCCTTCCCCGCATGGCATCCAGATAATGAATCACCCGGACCAGCCCTTCCGTTGACTGAATCATATCCCTGGGGGTGTCCTGAAAGTAATTATTTGGCGTATTGAGCCAGTGGGCCATGGCCTGGTTGTCGCCACCGGTCAGGGCGTAAACGCTCCGATACAGGCGAACGAACAGCAGCGCCAGTTCTCCCGCCTTGCTGTCTGGATCAATGCCATCGCGGGTCAAACCGCTGCGATTGCGGCCAACAATGGCGGCGGCTTCGGCCTGGGAAATACCAAACGCCTTGGCGGAGTTCAGCAAGGCCTTGGCCAGCAGGGCTTTGTCGCTGGTCTGAGGGGCCAGGGTAGCCGGCTCGTTCATGGCTAGGGCTCCTTTGTGCATTTTTCACCATTATATACCTAAATGGCGAAAATGCATCATTCTGTGCTCGTCAATCATTACTCGGGGTAGCCGGTGATACTCCTGATTTTCCGATACAACGGTTGTAACCTTGGGTACATGTCCAGATACACCTCGGAATAGAGGCGCTGGTAGAGTTCAGTCGCTTGCTCAGACGGGGCGAATACCTGGCCGACACGAGTCATTTCCCGCACTGCGGTGTCAAAATCCGGGTGCAGCCCCAATCCCACGGCGGCGTCTATCGCCGCGCCCAGGCCGGAGGTTTCATAGGTGTGCGGTCGCTCGGCAGGCAGTCCGAAAATATCGGCGGTCAACTGCATGGCAGCATCGCTTTGTGAGCCGCCACCGGCCACCCTGAGCCGGCGAATTTTCTGACCGCTGCGTTTCTCGATCCGCTCCTTGCCTTCGCGGAGTGCGTAGGCAAGGCCTTCCAGAATGGCGCGATACAGGTGTGCCCGAGTGTGGACGTCGCCGAACCCGATGATCGACCCCTTGGCTTCGGGGCCCGGCTGGCGCACACCCGGGCTCCAGTAGGGTTGCAGCATCAGGCCCATGGAGCCAGGCGGTACCGTATTGACCAGTTCATCGAACAGGACCTCCGGTTCAATCCCCCGTTGTTCGGCCAGCTTTTGCTCCCGCAAACCAAACTCTTTCTTGAACCAGCTGACCATCCAGAAGCCCCGGTAGATCATCACTTCCGTTGAGTAGTGACCGGGCAGGGCGGACGGATAAGGTGGCATGAACCGGGTGGGCTCAACGTACCGATGATTAGTGGTGTTGATCGTCGCGGTGGTGCCGTAGCTCATGCAGCCGATGTCCGGGCTGAGCCCGCCGGAGCCGAGTATTTCGCAGGCCTTGTCTGACGCCGCCGCAATAACTGGCAGGCCTGCTGGCAGGCCAAGGTGACTGGCTGCTTCCGGAACCAACTGGCCGATGACTTCACCCGGTCGTACCAGGTCCGGCAGCATGTCACGGGTGATTGGCATGGCCTGCCATTTGAAATCCCGGTTACCGGCCCACTGCTGTTTTTTGTAGTCAAAAGGCAGGTAGCCCACCTGGCTGCCGGTGGAGTCTTTGTACTCGCCCGTCAGGCGGTAATTCAGGTAGCCGGAGAGCAACAAAAACTTGTGGGTTTGTGCCCAGAGTTCCGGTTGGTTCTGGGCAATCCAGTTGGCCTGGGTTTTCTCCCGGAACCGCTCAATGGTGTCTTCCAGTCTCGCCAGTTTGAACAACAGTCCCCAGGGGCCCTTTAACGGGCCGTCCACCCGGGCATGGCGTTGGTCCAGCCAGATAATGGCCGGGCGCAACGGTTGCCCGTGTTTGTCCAGGTTGATTACCGTGCCCCTCTGGGTCGTCACGGTTACGCCGGCGACCTGGTCCGGTGTCGCATCGGTACTTTGCCAGAGCGCCTGGCAGGCCAACCCGAGATTGCGCCAGAAGTAGTCAGGATGCTGCTCGGCCCAGCCCGGGTGTTCTGAGAAGTAGGGTTCGATTTCCTGCTTGCCCTTGCCGTGCAAATTGCCCTGTTGGTCAAACAGCAGCGCCCGGACGCTCTGAGTGCCATTGTCGATCGCCAGAATCAGCGGTGTGTTGGCCATACTGTTTACCTGCCCTCAGATGGCAGGGCATAAGCCTGCTGATACAGCGACAGATAGCGCTCCACTTCCCGTTGCCAGTGGTCGTTAGTCCAACCCAACCGGCGTTGGCATCGTTCCTGGATGTCTGGCAGCAGGGCTCTGGCGCCGGCGGGGAAGACAAGCCCCAGGCGGGTTCGGCGAAGTAAAAGGTCATCCAGGTGGTGTACCTGCTCAGATTGGCAGGCCCACTCCAGTTCAGCCCAGAGCACGTTGGAATCGGCGATTTCAGTGAAATCCGCATCGCGACACAGTTCGCCCAGGGCCGGTCCGTAGTAGCCCTTGAGACGGTGCCAGGTCAGGTGGCGAACCTGAGTGGGTCGCGGAAGGTCGGCCGGTGGAGTGAACACTGGCTGGTCATCGGCCCGGAGCCTGTGGCTGCCATCCGGCCCGAGCGCGGCTTCCAGAGCCTCCCGGGCAATCTGTCGGAAGGTCGTGAGTTTGCCACCGGCGACGCTGATCAGGCCCTTGTCCCGGCGCAGGGCGTGCTCACGGTTCTCACGGGAGGGGGCTTTGCCCTGACCATCCGTCACCACGGGCCGGACACCAGCCCAGGTGGAGATCACATCCTGGGCGGTCAGGCTGGCGCTGGGGAACAGGTGTTCAGCCACTTTCAACAGGTAGCGAACCTCCTGGTCGTTAATAACCGGTTCCTGGTCCAGGTTTCCCGGATGGTCAAGATCGGTAGTCCCCAGCACCGTTGTGCCGGCCCACGGAAAGGCAAACACCGGGCGCTTGTCCTCGGGATGGAACAAAGACACCGCACAGGTTACCGGTAGCCGTTGCCAGGGCACGACAAGGTGGCTGCCCCTGAGCGGGCGAATGCTCAGTGGTTGTTCTGACGGGCCCTGCTGTTGCAGTTTGTCTGCCCAGGCACCGGTGGCATTGATAACCGTGTTGGCTGATACGGAAATGCCAGCTTGCAGTGGCTCTCCCTCCGGAACCAGAACAACACCATTAACCCTACCGGCCTCATCCCGGGTGATCCGGTTGGCGGATACATAGTTGAGGCAGAGGGCGCCGTCCCGGCTCGCCTCTGTGATCAGCCTTTGCACAAGCCGGGCGTCGTCGGTGAGGGCGTCGGTAAACAGGCTGGCACCCAGAAGGCCGGCCTGGCTCAGACCGGGCGCCCACTGCTGGCTTTGTGAGGGGGTCAGGCGTTGCCGGCTGCTCACACCGGCAAGCCGATCGTATACCGATAACAAAGCCTGGAACAGTCGGGGGCCGGGGAACTGGCCCCGGTAATGGGGCATGACAAACCGGAGTGGGTCAACCAGCCCCGGGGCCTCCTCCATCATGCGCTGGCGCTCCCTGACGGCATCCCGGGCCAGGCCAATATGGCCACTGCCCAAGTAGCGTAATCCGCCATGAACCATCTTTGACGATCGGCTGGAGGTGCCCCAGGCAAAGTCTTTCTGTTCCACCAGAAGGGTTCTCAGGCCGCTCCCGGCGGCTTCTCTGGCAGCACCTGCGCCGGTGATGCCGCCACCGACAATCACCACATCGAATCGGGCATCACCGCTTTTCAGTTCTGCGAGAATCTGCTGTCGTGTCATACCGACCTCAGTCCAGAAGGGTTTTGGGATTGAGGCGGGCGTCTGGGTCAAAACTCTCGGTCAGCGCACGGATGGCGCGCATGCCCAGTTCACCTTTTTCCACCGGCAGGAAGGGGGCATGGTCCTTGCCAACCCCGTGCTGGTGGCTGATGGTTCCCCGGTTGCGGACGATCAGTTCCGAGGTGGTGTTTTTCAGGTGCTGCCATCGGGCAACGGTTTCCGGATAGGTATCGGCTACGCGGAACACATAGGTTGTGTAGATGGAACAACCCTGTCCGTAAAAATGGGACAGGTGGGTGAACACGTGGGTTCTTTCTCCGTCCTTACTGAGACCCTCCCGCAGGTTGCTCTCAATGCGATTGAGCAGGTTATCGACGTTATCCCAGTCTGTCGCCGTTTCCAGGGTGTCTACCGCATAGCCCATTTGCCAGAGCGCCTCCCGGAAGTAGGGCATGGTGAAGCGCTTTTCAGCCCACTTGGTGCCAAGTTTGGTGCCTGTATAAACACCACCATGGGCACTGCACACTTTCCTGGCTTGAGACAGGGTAGAACGACACTGGGCTTTGGTGCCGGTAATGCCAAAGGTCATCATGCACTTACCTTCGCGTACCCCACGGAACGACAGGAATTTCTCAAGCATGCCGATCAGTTGGGGGTGGCCGGCCAAAGCCAGTTGGGTTTCGGTTTCTATGGCGTTGCTTAACCGCAACATGGACAGGGGAATCCGGTTCTGAACCAGTTTTCGGCAAGCCGTTTTTGCCTGTTCCCAGCCTGGGAAGAACACGACATAGAAGGCTTCCTGGTCAGCCAGGTGGCTGACACGGGCTTTAACCTCAGTGATCAGCCCCAGACGACCTTCGGAGCCCAGAATCATCTCCCGGATATCCGGCCCGGCGCTGGATGCGGGCAGGGTGGGCAGGTCCAGCGTGCCCTGGAGGGTTTCGATTCGGCCTCCGGCAAACAACTGCTCAATTCGGCCGTAGCGAAGGGACTGTTGTCCGCTGGAGCGGGAGGCCACCCAGCCGCCAATGGTGGAGAGCTCGAAGGACTGGGGAAAGTGGCCCAGGGTATAGCCGTGAGCACGTAACTGCGCCTCGACCAGGGGGCCCGGCGTGCCGGCGCCAAACGTGGCCAGTTGGCTTTCCCGGTCCAGGTCCAGAAGGCGGTTCATTTTGGCCAGGCTGACGGTCAGAACCGGTTTGCCCTGGTCGATGGGGTTGATGTGCCCCGCCACGCTGGTGCCGCCACCGTAGGGAATCAGATGCAGGTCGTGGTCGTTGGCGTAGCGCAGCAAGGCCCGAACATCCGAATTGGAGTCTGGAAATGCAACCCCGTCGGGAAAGGTCCCGATCTCACCACTGCGAAGGGCGAGCCAGTCCACCAGGCTTTGGCCCCGGGCGTGGCGCACTCGTACCTCCGCGCTGGTATCGATCAAATCATCAACCTTGGCGTCGGCAGGCAGGCGTGTGGCCGGTACCTTCAGGCAGACCTTCTCCAGGGTGGCATCCTGTAACGGATTGGCAGAACCAACTCGCTGTTCAAGAAATGCCTGGCCCTGCGCAGGCAGCTCCAGGTTGAACTGATCATCACCCCATCCATTCCAGCGTCGCATCGACCACAACTCCCGATTTCATGAAAAGTGTCGGCATTCTATAGCGTTGGCGCCAAAACCCAGTGGCAGAGTGCGACATTGGCTTTGTCATTTGGCGCCATGCGAAATGCTAATGTCGCAGGGACTCGGTCAACCGCCGGTTCAGGTCCTGCCAATGCTCAAGCCTTTGGGCATCGCCAATCCGTGACCGCTCCCCGGAGGAACGGTTGAGCCAGAGACCTTCACCGTTAAAGCTATAAACGGGCTCTAGATCAGTTCTTTGAGAGGCAGGTTTAATGTCGTTTATCAGGTTGTCGAGGATCAACGGATCGGCGTCCGGGGTCTTGTACCAGGCCAGAACCATGTGGGCCTGGTTCAGCTCCAGGGCTTTGACATAGACAATACGCAGCTCTTCGTCGGGAACGCCCATGGCTCTGAGTGTCAGGTACTTGGCAATGGAGAAGTCTTCGCAATCTCCACCATTTGTGGTCAGCAATTCTACGGGCGTGGCCCAGTAGTCTTCTTCACCCCAATGCTGGATGTCACTGACGAAAGGGATCCGATTGAAGAACGAATTGACCAGGCGAAGCTGTCGGTCGATCGGGGCATTACGGGCCAATTGATGCAGCCGCTGCCAGTCTTGCAGCCTTTGATGGGCTTCCTGGCCGAATTCACTCAGCACGTAGGTCATCAGCCGGTCACTGAGTTCAATGGCGCCCGCCAGGGAAAAAGCAAATACCAGGGGGATTAGGATGGAATGGCGACGTGCAGACCAGGTTGCCGTTGCCATATCAGGCCTCAATTACTGTTCTGTAGCCGTTGGCGTAACTGCTCCAGTCGCTGTCTGATCTCCTCTCTGCGTTGTTGTTCGCCCGCTGGCGTGGCCGTGCCGCTGGATGATGCACGTTGTGCAGGCTGCGGTGTTTGCCGTTGCTGTATCTCCTGGTCGAGTGCTTCTGCATTGCTGCTGGCCAGAGAAACGCCTGAGCGATCATCAAGCTCCGGAAAATAGAGGTTTTCGAGTTTGCCGGCGCGCTCGATAATGACCCGGTTAGGGAACACGGTGCGTAGCTTGGCGTTGCCGGGAAGCTCGTTGCCCACCAGGTAAGCTTCGGTCTTGCCCTTGTCATCTTCAATCAGCGCGCTGCCCGGGAACTCGCCGTCAGCAGCCAACACACCGCGCAGCGAAAGCCTGAGGTTGGTTTCTGGCAGATTTTCGGTATCCACCTCCACAGCGCCACCGGTGTCCGTGGCTGCACCGAACAGGGTCAGGTTTGCCAGCTGTACCTCTGGCACGTTCTGTCTTGTTGTGTCCGTTCCATTGCCTGCTACCTGCGCCTGGGGCAGGGTACGCTGCGACTCGTTTTGCCAGAACTGGTATGCCTGCCAAGTGGTCAGCCCTAGCATGGCCACAACCGCAGTCACCGCAAGTAACAATGGTATCCTTTGATCAAGAGCGAGCATCGGGTTTCCTGAATGAATGATCGTAGGCGTAAAAAGCTCACAGGTTATCAGACTGAAATGAATTAGTGGCAGTATAGTGTATAGAGTTGTTCAGTGGTTCCCATTCCTGTGGTAGCCTTTTTTAGTGCCTTTGTATGGCTAAAGAATTAAAGGATTTTTCCGGCGCCGGAAAGTCCCAGAAGAATAATGAATGATCTGACGGAAACAACGAGGAAGACCTTGACCACCGAAACTGAAATGCAGCCGCAGGATGCGCCGCTGGGCCGTCTTCCGTTCACCTTTGCCAAGCGCAACGGTGTCATTCTTACCCGCAATGAGGATGGTGAAGCGATTATCCTGGTGCGACCGGGTGCGTCCCACTCTGCACTTGCTGAAGCAAACCGGATCAGTGGTGGTCGGGCCCGCTTTACCACAATTGAAGCAAACCGTTTTGACCAGGCTCTGAACGCTGCTTATCAGAATGATTCAGCCGAAGCCATGCAGATGGTGGAGGGTATTGGCGATGACATGGACCTGGCGTCGCTGGCGGATTCTGTGCCGGAGACCGAAGATCTTCTGGAGCAGGAAGACGACGCCCCGATCATTCGCCTGATCAATGCCATTCTTACCGAGGCAGTGAAAACCAACGCTTCGGACGTTCATATCGAAACCTATGAAAAGCACCTGGTGGTGCGCTTCCGCGTCGATGGCGTGCTGCGTGAGGTGGTTCAGCCCAAAAGGGCCCTGGCGCCTTTGCTGGTTTCCCGCATCAAGGTCATGGCAAAACTGGATATCGCTGAAAAGCGGGTGCCCCAGGATGGTCGTATTGCGCTCCGGGTTGCCGGCCGGGAAGTGGATATCCGGGTGTCCACCATGCCGTCATCCAGTGGCGAGCGAGTGGTGCTGCGTTTGCTGGATAAACAGGCGGGCACCATCCGCCTGGAATCGTTGGGCATGGCGGGAAATGACCTGAAGATCCTGCGCAAACTCATCTACCGCCCTTACGGAATTCTGCTGGTTACTGGCCCGACCGGTTCCGGTAAGTCGACCACCCTGTATGCGTCATTGCAGGAAATAAACGACCGAAGCCGCAATATTCTGACTGTCGAAGACCCCATCGAATACAACCTGCCCGGTATCGGCCAGACCCAGGTCAACACCAAGGTGGATATGACCTTCGCCCGGGGGCTTCGGGCTATCCTGCGCCAGGACCCGGATGTGGTCATGATTGGTGAGATCCGGGATCTGGAAACCGCGGAGATTGCCGTTCAGGCCAGTTTGACCGGTCACCTTGTGCTTTCAACCCTGCATACCAATACTGCCGTAGGTGCCATTACCCGCTTGATGGATATGGGCATTGAGCCATTCCTGATCTCCTCAAGCCTGGTGGGCATTGTTGCCCAGCGCCTGGTTCGGGTGCTGTGTACCCATTGTCGCGAACCCTATACGCCGACCGAAGAACATTGCGAATTCCTTCAGCAGGACCCGGCCAATCCGCCCACCATCTATCGGGCTAAGGGCTGTGAACACTGTAACCAGCTGGGATACCGTGGGCGTATTGGTATCTATGAGGTGGTGGAAATTACCGAAGAAATCAGCACGCTGATTCACAAACGGGCAGGGGAGATGGACCTGGAGAAAGCCGCTCGCCTTCGTAGCCCGAGCATTCATGCGGACGGGGTCAAAAAGATCCTGGAAGGCACGACCACCGTGGAAGAAGTTCTGCGCGTTACCCACCGGAGCCAGTAATCCATGCCAGCCTACGTTTACAAAGCGCTGGACCAACGGGGAAAGCAAAAGCAGGGTGTATTGGAGGCAGACGCTGCTCGTGCCGTGCGCCAGCAGTTGCGGGAGAGAGGGTTAACCCCGCTGACCGTTGAACCGGCCGTTGACAAACAACAGGCCCGAACCAACCCATTCAGTAATCGAGGTTCCCTGAGTGCCGCGGACCTTGCCCTGGTAACCCGCCAACTGGCCACCCTGATTCAGTCAGGCATCCCCATCGAACAGGCACTCAGCGCAGCCGCCCAGCAATCCACCAAGCCCCGCATCCGTAGCATGTTAATTGCGATTCGGGCCAAAGTGATGGAAGGCTACACGCTGGCGGACAGTTTTGGTGAGTTTCCAAGAGCATTTCCCCGGCTTTATCGCTCCACCGTTGCTGCCGGTGAACACGCCGGCCACCTGGACCTGGTACTGAACCGGCTGGCGGACTACACCGAAAACCGCCAGGAAGCCCGGCAGAAAATCCAGCTGGCCGCGATCTACCCGATCATTCTCAGTGTGGTTGCTATCGCCATCGTGGTCTTCCTGCTGACCTACGTGGTGCCGGATATCATCGAGGTGTTTGTCCGGCAAGGACAGGACTTGCCCGGGCTGACCATGGCCATGTTATCGGTGTCGGAATTTCTCGGCACTTATGGTGTCTATCTCTTTATCCTGTTGATGTTGGCACTGGTTGGTTTTCGGGTTGCCCTGAACAAACCCGGGTTCCGGATGAAATTCCACAAGCAGTTATTACATCTTCCGTTGTTCTCGGGCATGGTTCGGGGTGTGAACACGGCGCGCTATGCAAGCACCCTGAGCATCCTGACCACCAGTGGTGTGCCACTGGTAGAGGCCATGAAAATCGCCGGTGAGGTACTGTCTAACGACTACCTGCGTAAAGAGCTGAAAGATGCGGCACGTAAAGTCAGCGAGGGCGGCTCGTTGCATCGGTCGCTGGATCAGACTGGCTACTTTCCGCCAATGATGTTGCACATGATTGCCAGTGGCGAGGCCAGTGGTGAGCTGGACGGCATGTTGGAGCGCACTGCCCGGATGCAGGAAAACACCCTGCAGTCGAAGATTGCAGCCATTGTCGGCCTGTTTGAGCCGTTGATGCTGCTGGTGATGGGCGTCGTGGTGCTGATCATCGTACTGGCGATCATGCTGCCCATTTTGAACATGAGCAATCTGGTGGGCTAACGCCTGCCATGAAAACGGATTAACCCAAGACCCAGGTCAATGATGAGTGGAACAATGAGTATGAAACAGAACCCGAACCCGGCCCGTAACAAAGGCTTCACGCTGATTGAAATCATGGTGGTGATGGTCATTCTTGGCTTGTTGGTAGCGATTGTGGCGCCCAACATTATGGGCCGTAGCGACCAGGCGAAGGTGACGGTAGCCGAAACCCAGCTCAGCAATATCGCTAACGCCCTGGACCTCTATCGCCTGGATAACAGCCATTACCCGTCTACCCAGCAAGGTCTGGAAGCGTTGGTGCGCCGGCCCAGCGGATCACCGGAACCCCGTAACTGGAACGCAGACGGCTACCTGAAAAGCGTCCCGGAAGATCCCTGGGGTAACGAGTATCAGTACGTGAGCCCCGGAACGGAGGGGCCCTACGATCTTTACTCCTTCGGCTCTGACGGTCAGGAAGGTGGTGAAGGCGATGCTGCCGATATCAGCGTCTGGAAAACCGGGAACTGATCGATTGTGAAACGCAGGGCGAACCAAATCGGTTTTACGCTGATTGAAATTCTGGTTGTCCTGATTATTGTCGGGCTTCTGGCCGCGTTGGCGGTGTTCAACATGGCCGGAAGTTCCCAGAAGCGTGAGTTGGAGAATACCGTTCAGGATCTGTTCCTGCTGATGCAAACCGCATCGGAACAGGCAATCCTGAACAATCTGGAGCTTGGGCTGTTAATCGAGGACGACAACTATCGATTCGTGTCGTATCAGGATGATACCGGTGAATGGAAGATGTCCGGGGAGCGGCTGTTCCGTGCCAGGCCCTTGCCTGAATGGCTAACCCTCACTGATTACATTGAAAACGACGCGCCCCGCCTGACCTCGGCAGAAGATCGTCTGCGCCCGGACGTGGTGTTTTTCTCCAGTGGCGAAACCACACCCTTTATTCTTGAGTTCACCATCGGCAGCAACACCGACGACATGCACGTGATCGAGTCCGACGGTGTATCCCCGCTCCAGTGGCGCAAACCGGGCAGTGAGGATGAGGCATGGTAAACCGCGCCGGAGGTTTCACTCTGCTTGAAGTGCTGATTGCCTTGCTGGTGTTCGGTTTGATAGCCACTGCAGCGGCGGAGGTAGGCAGTCAATACATTTCAAGCTACGAACGGGTTCGCGATAAAACCCTGGCCGGCTGGGTGGCAGATAACCGGATCAACGAACTCCGTTTGCAAGAGGCGTTGCCGGGCATTTCCGAAAACTCCGATGATCGGGATTTCGGCCAGTACCGGTGGCGGGTCACCACGGTTGTTCAAGGTACCGCCGAGCCGAGCATGCGCCGGGTGGAAGTAACCGTTGCCCGCTACACTGACAGTGGGGGCGATCCGGTTCCTGTGCATACCCTGTCAGCATTTCTTGGGGAGAAGTGATGCGCTCCCGTTCAGGCTATTCAGGTCTTTATACCAGTTCCGGTTTTACCCTGATGGAAGTGTTGATTGCGGTGACCATCACCGCTGTTATCGGTCTCGGAGTCTGGCAGGTGATCAATGGCGTGGTGACTGCGCGGGACCGGGTGAACGACGTGTCTGGTGAGTTCGAAAACCTCCAGAAAACCATGTTATTGCTGGAGCGGGACCTGAACCAATTGGTTAACCGGCCGATTCGGGACGTCTACGGCGACTTCCGGCCTGCACTCAGCAGTCGTGAGGACGCCTTTGAACTGGTATTAACCCGCCAGGGCTGGCGAAACCCCCTCGGCCTGAGGCGTAGTGGGCTGCAACGGGTTGCCTGGGAATACACCGGGACCGAGCTCCGGCGCCGCTATTGGCCGACGGTTGACCAGGGACAGGAAGACAATAGCCAGGATCTGCTGTTACTGGACAACGTGGTGTCTCTTGAAATTCGCTTTCTGAACAGTCAACTGAACTGGCAGGATGACTGGCCGTCAGATCAGGACCTCGCCAGCCTGTCGCCCGGTGCCAGGCCGGTGCTGCCCATGCCGAGGGGCATTGAAATTACTCTGGAGCATGAACTGTTCGGAGAACTGGTCAGAACCTTTGCCCTGACTGACTTTGACCTTGCCCAGGCACAGGCCGTGGTTAACCAGCAGCAGGAGGCAACTGGCAACTCGGATACCGATGAAGAAGAATCTCAGGAAGTTCAGGATACCCAGCAAGGGGCCGGCACATGAAGCGGCAACCTGTCAGGAGTAAGCCGTCCGGACAGCAGGGCGTAGCGCTGATCATGGTGCTGCTGGCCATGGCGCTGGTGGTGATGCTGGCCACAGGCATGAGCAGGCAACAAAGTGTTCAGGTGTTCAAGGCCGGGCATTACCTGGCGCAGCAGCAGGGGCACAGCATTGCACTGGGCGCCGAAGAGTTCGCCCGCCGGATTCTGGTACGCGATTTTGAGCAGGACCGGGAGGACGGCGTGATGGTGGACAGCCCCGATGAATTCTGGGCTCAATATGCTGCCATCCTGCCACTGGACGACAACGGTGTGGCGGAGGTTCAGATAGATGACCTGGCAGGGCGCATCAATCTCAACGACCTGGTTACCCCAAACGGCCAGGTAGACCCTTTGACCCGCGACAGACTGGTGCGGCTGTTCCGGGCTCTCGGCATTACCGCTGTTTCAGTCGACGCACTGATTGACTGGATTGATGCAGATGACCAGACGATCAGTGCCTATGGCGCCGAAGATGGCCAGTACCTGATAGCGGAGCCGGCGTATCGGGCGGCCAATCAGCCGTTTGTGTCAATCACCGAATTACGCCTGATCGATGGGATGACTGAGGAGATCTATGTGGCGCTCAGGCCCCATGTCAGTACACTGCCGGTCAGTGGTATCGGGATCAACGTGAATACCGCCACTGGCGCGGTGTTGATGTCGTTGCACGATGACATGACGGAAGCTCAGGCAGAGTCAGTCCTGGCCAAGAGAGAAGAAGAGCGGTTTGAGAATTTGCAGGATTTCCTCGCCTTGCCAGAGTTTTCCGGTATGGGCCTGAAAACCACCGGGCTGACCTTGCAAACCCGTTTTTTTGAAGTTGTTTCACGGATTACCTACGATAATCGTGTCGTTAATATGGTCAGCACGGTATTCAGGAGTCCGGAGGGTGAAGTCCGGACGGTGCACAGGGATTCCGGGCAAAAGAATCGCATCACCAAAGAGCCATATACATTCTCAGAAGGATAGCCATGTCTTACCGCCTTTTTGTTCGGCCGGTCCCGCCCTTCGCAGACCTGGACCAGAACCCGGAATCACAGCTGTTCAGCTGGCTGTTACAGGATGCCAGTGGCGATACCCAGGCCAGTGGTGCGGCAGATACCCGGGATGCGATTGAGCAGACCCTCGGCCAGAATGCATTGGAAAAAGTGCTGCTGATCGGCCTTATTCCGGGTGACGAAGCCCTGTTTTGCCTGGCTGATATTCCGGCCAAGCAAAGCCGGTTTGTACACCAGGCGCTGCCATACGCGGTGGAAGAACAGATTGCCCAGGACATCGAGAGCGTTCACTTGGCGCTTGGCCGTCATACTTCGGATGGATACCATGTCGCGGCAATAGATCAATCCCAAATGGGGCAGTGGTTAGAGCTGTTTACAGGTTGGGAGCATGTGCGCCTGGATGCCATTTACCCGGATGCCTCCCTGTTGCCGACAACTGATAACGGCTGGACCGCCTGCCTCGACGGCGAGTGGGCCATGCTGGTAAGTCATAGAGGTGAGTGGCTGCGACTGCAGACCGCCAATCTAGGCATGCTGGGTGTTACCCTGGCGGCGCCAGCCACTGAAGAAGTGGTCGCGGAGATACCGGTCACTGTTTATGGAACCGAGCCCGAGCTGGAACTCTGGCAGCCGGCATTGTTGGAACTGAGCGGTGCCGATGGCCGGGTACATCTGGCGCAGAAGCCTCTGGAATTTACGGCGCTGGAGCTGCTGGCGTGGTCCCACCATCATCATATGTGTCACCCGGTCAATCTATGCCAGGGCGCCTTCTCCGTTAAAACGAACGGCAGCAGCCCGTTGAAGCCCTGGAAGCCACTGATTGCGGTTGCGTCCGTCTGGTTTGTGATTCAGCTGGGGCTTGAGATTGGTATGGGTGTGTATCACAACCAGGAGGCCGAGGAGCTGCAAAGCCAGGCCATGGCCATCTACCGTGACGCCTTTCCCGCTGACCGCCGTACCCACGCGGGCAATGTGCGCCGGGTGATTGAGGGCCAGTTGAGGGTGGCCGGCGCTGGCCGGGAAGAAGTGGATTTCATCACCCTGATGAAATACACCGGAGATCAGTACAGCCGGGTTGCGAATGCTCAGGCGGTTACCTTTAATTCCATCAACTACAGCCGGAACCGGGGAGAGCTAGTGGTAGACGTCCGGGCCGACAGTTATGAACGGATGAGTAATCTGAGAAACGGCCTGGCCAATCAGGGATTGCGTGCGCAGATTGGTTCTGTGGTTAATGAAAGCTCCGGCTCCCGTGGCCGGTTGACGGTTTCGGGAGGCTAACGCCATGTGGGCACGAATTAAAGACCAGCCGGCGGTCGGTAAGCTTATCGCGAGATACGATCAACTGCCGGTGCGGGACAGGCAGGCGCTGGTGATGCTGGGCATTGCTTTGCTGTTGGCCATTCTCTATTTTGGCATCTGGCGGCCTGTGGCTGATTTCAGCAACCAGGCGGAAGCCAGTCGTGAAAATGCCGAGCAACTTCTGGCCTGGATGCAGGCAAACCAGGCAACCATTCGTCGCCTTGGTGGCGCAGGTTCCGGTTCATCGGCGGGGGCCGGCGTTGAAAAGCCCGAGGACGGCCGGGCTCTGATGGCCCTGGTTACCCGCTCCGCAGGTGAAGCGGGGCTTTCGCTGCAGCGATTTGAGCCAAGCGGCGAGTCTGCCATCCGGGTCTGGCTTGAAGCCGCACCGTTCGCCGAGGTAGCGGCCTGGCTGGAACAGCTTGACGCCCGGCATGGGGTGATTGTAGATCAGGCTGCCATGGACAGGGGAAATGAGCCGGGGCGGGTATCCGTGCGGCTGACACTGACGATCTGAAAGGGGCATGCCCCAAGCTGACCGGTCATTCCGGAGGAGCGCGAGTAAATGCGTGATAAGCAGGAAAACAATAATAATTCTGATGCTGTCGTGGTTCGTCTTGATGAGACTGCCCGCAACGAGGCCCAGTCGATTCTTTGCCATGCGTACCGGGAAGATCCAACGTTCCAGTACCTGTTTGATCATCGCCGGGCCGGTTATGACCAGCGGGTAAGAGCCACGGTGAGAGAGCTGATTGACCTGTACCTTGAGCTCAATCAGGATGCCGTTGGTGTGATGAAAGGGGATACCCTGATTGCCGTGGCCTTCATCGGCGACCCGGAACTCCGGATGAACCTCGCCGAGCAGCTTAGCTGGCGAATTCGCATGGTGCTGACGGCGGGGTTTGCCTCGACTCGCCGATACCTGGATTACCATCAGAAAATCCGCGACCTGTTGCCGCACCCGCAGGCTCATCAGTTGCCTTTGATGGGGGTCAACCCAAAATATCAGAATCAGGGGTATGGTCGGGTTTTGCTCAAAGCGGTCGAGAAGCTTTGTGAGGAAAATCCCCGGGGCAAGGGGCTGGTACTGGATACCGGTAACAGCCGATATCTGCCGTTTTACGAATCCGAGGGCTTCCGCAGCCTGGGTAAGATACGCCTGGGTGATTTTGAAGATCATGTCCTGTTCCGGGAAATTGGATCTGAAGCTAGTGACGCCCGGAACGAGGCAACGCCGCATTAACACAGTATTTGTCATCAGGAGTGAATGTGTCAGACAGCCATGATTTTGATTTGATCGTAATTGGTGCCGGTTCCGGTGGGGTCCGCCTGGCTAGAATGTCGGCACAGCGGGGCGCGAAGGTTGCCGTGGTTGAGTCCCGCTACCTTGGGGGTACCTGTGTTAACGTTGGCTGTGTTCCGAAAAAACTGTTTGTGTACGGCGCCCATGTTCATGACGAACTGGAAGATGCCGCAGGCTATGGCTGGCGAGTTCCGCTGGATCAGGTCAGCTTCGACTGGCCCACACTGGTGGCAAACAAAAACGCTGAGATTGAGCGCCTGAATGGCATCTATGGCCGCCTGCTCGAGAATGCCGGAGTTGAGATCATCAATGGCACGGCAACCATCAGTGATGCCAATACCGTCACGGTAGGCGAACGGAGCTATCGTGCAAAACACATCACAGTCGCGACGGGAAGCTGGCCGGTAGTGCCGGATGTTCCCGGTAAAGACTGCATCCTTACCTCCAACGAAATGTTCTACCTTCCGCAATTACCCCGTCATGCCGTGGTTTGGGGTGGTGGTTATATTGCGGTGGAGTTCGCCGGTATACTGGCCGGGCTAGGGGTGGAAACCACCCTGTTGTACAGGGGGGATCTGTTCCTGCGGGGCTTTGATAACGATGTGCGCCGGTTCACCGAGCAGGAAATGCGGAAAAAGGGCGTCGACTTGCGTTTCAACGCAACCATCGAATCCATTGAGACCCAGGGCGCCCACTATCAGGTTATGTTGTCTGATGGAGAACGCCTTGAAACGGGCCTTGTGATGGCGGCAACGGGCCGGAGAGCCCTGGTTGATGGTCTGGGGCTGACAGAACTGGGTATTGAACTCAACGCTTCGGGTCACATCGTTGTGGATGACCACTTCCAGACCTCCGTACCCTCAATCACCGCGCTGGGCGATGTCATCGGCACACCGCAGCTCACTCCAGTGGCACTGGCCCAGGCCATGGTGCTGTCTCGTCGGCTGTTTGGTGACGGTCAGGGCGATATGGATTACAGTGCTATTCCGACCGCTGTATTCTGCCAGCCGAATATCGGTACCGTTGGTCTGACTGAGGAAGAGGCCAGGGAAGCCGGGTACAGGCTGCGCATTTACCGTTCAGAGTTCCGACCGATGAAATACACATTGAGCGGACGGGACGAGAGATGCCTGATGAAACTGGTGGTGGACGATGAGACCGACAAGGTGCTCGGCGCTCATATGGTGGGGCCAGACGCCGGCGAGATCATTCAGGGGCTGGCCGTTGCTATCAAGGCCGGTGCCACCAAGGCGCAGTTTGACTCAACCATGGGTATTCACCCGACGTCAGCGGAAGAATTTGTCACCATGCGTGAACCGGTAGCGTAAGCTCGCCGGTTCTTTACAATCGAATCCAGCGGCTTAGTACTTCCCTGAGCGTCTCGCGGCGTACCGGCTTGGGTATGTAATCATTCATGCCGCTGGCCCGGCAGCTGGCCTCGGTTTCTGTTGAGACATCAGCCGTCAGGGCGATGATCGGCGTACCGCATTGGCCGTTCCCCTGTTCCCATTCGCGAATCATTCGGGTTGCCTGGTAGCCGTCCATCACCGGCATCTGGCAATCCATCAGGATGACATCGTAGCCTTCGTGTTTGTTTTTTACCTTGTCGACCGCTTCCTGGCCGTTATTCGCGGTATCGGTTTCAAAACCGAGCTTGTTCAGCAGCGTGGTGGAGACCTTCTGGTTCACCTCATTGTCCTCGACCACCAGGGCCCAGGATTTTTTTCCCAACTGCTCCCTCGGGATATCCGTGAACTCCGGTTGAACCGTGGCCGGGGCATCCGCCAGCTCAAATGGCAGCTCAAAACGGAACGAGGAGCCCTCTCCGAAATCTGATTCCACCTGAATATGGCCACCCATCAGTTCCACCAACCGCTGAACCAGAGAGAGCCCCAGTCCGGCGCCGTCATGGGCACGGGTGTTACCGGAGTCAACTTGCTCGAATGTGTGGAAAATATTGTGGAGGCGGTCACTGGGAATACCCGCTCCGGAATCACTGACTGAACAGCCGAAAAGCACACAGCCGCTCTCAAGCGATAACCAACTTGCGCGAACACTGACAAACCCGTTCGCGGTATATTTAATCGAATTATCCAGCAGCCCTGCCAGAATCTGTCGGACTCGAGGTGCGTCGCCAACCACCACCGGTTTGTCTGGCCAGTCTCCCAGAAAATTGATATCCAGTGCCAGGCCTTGCTGCTCTGCTGCATGGCGATAGGAAGCCGCACAGTTGGCCAGAATGGACCTTAGATCAAACTCCTGGTGTTCCAGTTCCAGAGTGCCGCTGTCCATGCGGGCATAATCGAGAATATCGGAAATGACGGTAAGCAGGTCCTCTGTCGCCTGCCGGGCAGTGCCCAGGTAATCCCGCTGTCGCTTGGTTAACGGTTCCTCCTGGATTAACTCAACCATTCCCAGTACCCCATTGAGCGGGGTTCTGAGCTCGTGGCTCATGGTTGCAAGGAATTCAGATTTGGCATGGCTTGCCAGTTCGGCCTTTTCCCGGGCCTCTTCCGACACCGCGAGGGTCTGGTCGCGAGTGGTTCTGAGCTTCTCCAGATGGTCCGCCAGCTCGTTCAGTTGTTTCTGTATGGCGACAATCTCTTTGGAGTTTCCCTTGGTGGTCACGGGCTGGGAGTCATAGTCGCCGGTAATCAGTTGATCAACCCGGCTTGCCACCTTGCGAATGGGCTGCAGGATATTATTGAGGAAATGGTTAACCAGAACGATGGTGAACAGCAGCATGGCGACACCAACTGCGATAGAAGACCACAGAATACTCTGCTGACGATCGGCCAGCACGCGCGGTTCGACGCCCACTTCAACTGCACCAACCCGCAATGAACCAGAACTGAACCCATAGCCGGGGTTGAACCAGCCAGTGCCTGCTCCAAGGTCCAGGGGTTCCAGCAGGATTTCCGCAGAATAAATATCGAAGTTATGGTGTCGCTGTGACGAGCTGTCAAGACTATTGCTGACAAAGCCGAGTTCTTTTCCGACCACATCGGTTACGCGTATCCACTCGGCTTTGCTTCGCCGTAGTGACTGATTCAGTGTCTGCTCCAGGGCGGCAATATTGCCGGAAACCACAGCGTACTCGAGTGCCGGGGCCAGGCTGTCCGCCAGCATCTGGCTGCTTTCAGCCAGGTCGGTACGCGCGTCCTCCAGCCGGGCCGAGGTAAAAAATGCCATTAACGCAACAAACATGACAACGGCTGGCAAGGCCCCAAGCAACAGAAGTTTTCTGGACAGGGATGCATTCTGCCTGTTCATTCCAAATCCTCCTGGCTGGATAGCATCAGGTCGTCCAGATACTGCGATATCCATTCACGGCTCGGGAGCGGAATGTTGAGTGATCGGGCCACTTGCTCGTTGACCTCAACACGAAACTCGTTCGGATACGCGGGTTCAGGAAGAATCCCGGTTTCAAAGTATGCCTGGAGCAATTCGCCAGCCTTGGCAGCCATCGCAGGAAATGGGGCATAGCCGGAGGCCAGTACGCCCGCCTTGACATAAGCCTGGCTGGGACCAATGACAATCCGGTTACGCCGATAGGCTGTCAGCAGGATGTGCTTGATATTTCTGGGGTTGTAGATGGCGTCGTCAGAGCCGGCGAGCAGAAAATCACCGTAGTTCAGGGCCCTGATAAGGGTAGGAATCAACTGGTCGTCGCTATCCGTGACGAATACGCGTGCTTCGAGACTGTACTCCGCCAGCTGGTCAATCAAATCTTCATAGATCTCGACAGACTCCGTGGAAGCCAGCAATGCAATGCGATTGGACTGAGGCAGTATCGCCTTACCGGCCAGTGCCTGCCGCAATAACGGAACGTCATAGAAGACGGCAGACACCTGTCCCGGAGTGCGGTTAACGTACCCTTGGATAAACTTGCGCTCTACCAGCAACGCCAGTATCGGTGTGTTCCTGTTGATCTGACGAATACGGGTAAATGCGGCTGGGCCAATGGTGATGACGGGGCTGCCTGATGTACGCAGGCTTTGATCATCATGGATGAACACCAGTTCTGCCGTATCTCCGATCTGTTCACGTAGTAGGCGGGTAACATGTTGGTCCAAAGATGTGTTGCCTGAGCCTGCAATGTAGATAGTCGGCAGTGTTGGCTCACCGTTCTGACCGGAGACAAAAGGGGACCATGGCAGCAGAAGCATCAGCGCCACCACCATCGCGGCTCGGCTGATCCCTTGCAGGACTCGTGGCAGTTTAGTGTCAGAAAATCTGGATGAGATCATACCGTCCCGATTGGTGTGCTATCCCGTTGGTCAATCCTTTCAGCATAGTGTCAGAACCGGACTCCTGCCTCCACAAAGAACTGGTTGTGGTCTTCGATGTTGTTATCGGAGCTCAGTTCTGCTTCCCGGTTCAGATAGTGTTGCATGGTAAAGGCCACTTCAGCGGTATACCGCGGCTGATAGAAGCGCTTGGCAACTCTCGCATCAATGCGCTCGAATTGACTACGCCCAAATTCGTCTGCCCAGTAGAAGGCGGATGAGGCCTTGAGCCCCCACGGCAGGTCCTGAATCAGTGCCAGACTGCCGGAATGTCGCACAGAAAGCCGGGTCAGCAGACTGACCGCCTGGTCCTGTTTTCCAGTATCCAGATCACCGTCCTGGTTGATGATTGGCTGACCGGTGTACCAGGTATCCTGATCCAGGTAGCCGTAGCTGGCGCGGAAGGTTGTGCCGGGGTATTCAATCATCGCTTCCACTTCAAAACCTTGCTGATCCACGGCAACGTTGTTGTCGATGCTCCAGTCCTTGAGCTGAATAACACCGCTGATCATGTCCCGCATTTCATCCTTGAAGCCCCGCACTTCCAGAGACAGCATAGCCCGCTCTAGCGGGAACTGGCCGAAGTAGCTGACTTCCCGGGATATGATTCGTTCTTCCCTCAGGTCTTTGCCGAGCGTAAGCCACCCCAGGTCTTCGTACGCATCCGCGGTTGTTACCCTGCGGCCCTCAAGATCGGAATAAATCGCAGGGCGGACATTGCGGAGGGTGTAGCCCCAGTCCGGATTCTGCTCGAAACCATCCGGGGTTCTGACCGCCTGGGAATAGACAAAGCGGAGGGCGTGCCGGCTATTGAGCGTGAAATTCGCAGCCAACCGGGGCGAGAAGTAGTGATCGTCTGTTGTGCTTGTGCGCTCCCAGTTACCGCCTGCGTTAAGGGTCAGCCAGTTTATCGGCGTATATTCCACGTTGCCGAAGAAGCGGGACTGGTAATTGTTACCGCGGCCGTTGAAATAGGTTTCAGAGCGGAAGGTATCTTTCCGGAATCCCGCGCCGGACACAATTCTCAGGTCGTCGCTGAGCAGAATGGTGTCCTGAAACTCCAGTTCCAGGCGGGTATCCTCTGAATCCGCGTCTACCTGGGCAATGGCGGGCGCGCCACCCCCGTCTACAAAGCAGAGCCGTTCTCGACTGCCATCCGGGAAATAGGTGTACTGATACAGCGGTGTGTTGTCTCTGAGGCACTGCACAGTGCTATCCGGAAAGCCAACGGTGTACTGTTGCCGACGGTCAAAATTTTGAACACTGGCCATCACATGGAAAAAATG
Source organism: Marinobacter excellens LAMA 842 (assembly GCF_001574445.1). Taxonomy (NCBI): domain Bacteria; kingdom Pseudomonadati; phylum Pseudomonadota; class Gammaproteobacteria; order Pseudomonadales; family Marinobacteraceae; genus Marinobacter; species Marinobacter excellens. The sequence continues at coordinate 28,913 of NZ_LOCO01000027.1, read as the reverse complement.
ACGCTCGGACGCAATCACGTTCAGTTTGGATTGCAGGTAGTAATCCCGCACATCAATATCCGGATTCTCGAACGGGTTCAGCTCGCCGCTTTTGTCCTTGTCCTGGTAATTCATGCCATCCACCACGCCGCCCCGCAGCTCAACATCCGTGCGGTCGTTGATCTTGACGCGGGAATCATAGGTAAAGGAGTTGATGTCGTGGCCATCATGGAATGGAAAGCGTTCGCCGCCGTCTACCTGGTAGTCGAAGCCATCGAACTTGCGCTTTTCATAGGTTAATCGCCAATCCATATCCGGGTCGGCGTTGCCCACGGAACCAAAAGTACGCAGATGCCCCCGAGAGCCCCGAACCACCCGTGCTTCCACTCCGGCGGTATCGGCCGGGTCCCGGGTGATGATGTTGATGGTGCCCAGGAAGGCATTAATGCCGTAGGCAGCCGAGTTGGGCCCCCGGGCTACTTCTATGCGTTCAATCATCTCAAGAGGCACCGGCATGGTTTCCCAGTCCATATCAGACAGGGTTGCCTTATGCGCAGTTCGACCGTCTACCAGGACCTGCATACGACGCTGTTCATAATGCACAGTGCCATGGTAGGTGGTAACCGGTTGGTGGCTACCAACGAAATTGACCACCATGCCAGGAACCAGGCGGAACACCTCGTACAGGTTCTGGATGCCAAGGTCCCGAATCATATCACCGGTGATCACGGTGGTACTTCCGGGAACCCGGGTTTTGGGCTGGCGCAGCCGGGTGGTGGTCAGGACCTCTGGAATGTCTTCGCCAAACGCCACCAGTCCATTGCTGAACTCAGGAACACTGGTGTCTGCACCGGCAGTGCTGGTCGACAGGGCGAAAATGGCTGAGGCAAGCAGGGAATGGCCGAAGGTTCTGCGCGTGCGGAGCCGGTTAGCGCGATTTTCTGACAGGTAATTCGTAATGCGCATGGGTGTCGTTCTATAATCTGCCGAGCGGACTGATTTGTTGTGGTTCTCCCTGAATCCTAGGGGAGAACGATTGATTTGTCTCTATAAAGATTACAGATTTTACAGATCCGGAGTGACTGTTTTATGAATTGCTGGGACATCCTTGGCATCGAGCCGACCGGAGATCGCGAACGCATTCGGCAGGCCTACGAGCGCCAGATGAAATTTGCCTCGGACAACGAGGCCCGGGCGCTTGAGCAGGCGTTCAGGGAGGCAACCGGTGGCATGCCGGCGGCCAGCGTCGCCGCCCAACCCGAGCCATTCGCCGGAGAAGTCCGCCGAGAGCAGACGGAGGAATCCGGGGTTGAGAGCAACGCAGAGCGGGCGCTGGACGCCCACGAAGCCCAGGTTGTCCGCGAAGTGGTGATTCAGATTAAAGCCCTGATGAACGACAACCAACGCCAGCAGGATGCTGGTATCTGGAAGGCCATCTTGTGCGAACCGCCTGCAGATCAGTTACCGCTGCGCAGGGAAATCGCCAAAAGCCTTGAGCCCCAGATTCGTCCGATGGCGGAGAACGGCAGTTTTCCCCGTCCGGTAGCGCAGTTTCTGGGCGACTGGTTCGACTGGTTCAGCGTTCGCGACGCAAACCCGGAGCCCGACCCCCGAAACTATCCGGACGAAGAGATGTCCAGGGATCAGGCCAGCGCCGATCAGGCAGACCAGACACCGCAGATGGTCAACTTCTGGCCCGCCGTGATCGGATGGATCGTCGGCCTGGTGATTCTAGCGAGCCTCTTCGGCGGCATGGGCGGCTGACGCCCGGTCGATTTTCTCCCGATATTTCTGGGCCAGGATGGCCCCGACGATCACTTGAATCTGGTTGTAGCACATGATTGGCAACACGATCATGCCAAAGCCCGGATGGCCAGAGAACAGCACTTTGGCCATGGGCAGCCCGGACGCCAGGCTTTTCTTTGAACCACAGAACACCACCGCGGCTTCGTCTTCCAGACTGAAGCCCAGCTTTCTGACCATCATCATCGCCACCAGCATGAATAAGCCAAGCAGACCGAAGCACAGCAGAATGGTCAGCACAATGGCTTGAAGCGGCAGGTTCTGCCAGAGGCCGCTGACCACTGAGTGCGAAAAGGCCGAGTAGACAATGATCCAGATGACGCACTGATCGTATCGCGCCATCAGCGATTCGTTGCGGGAAAGGAAACCTCCCAACACCGGCCTGAAGGCGTGGCCCACCGCGAAAGGCAGGAGCAGTTGCAGGAGGATGTCCTTCAGGGCATCCGCTACGGCAAACTCCCCAGTCCCGGAAGTGGAAACCAGCAGTAGCAGCAGGAAGGGCGTGAGCATCATTCCGAATACATTAGAAGCCGCCGCGCTGCAGATTGCAGCGGGCACATTACCTCTGGCCATGGCGGTATAAGCAATGGAGGATGATACCGCTGACGGCAGCACGCCCAGATAGAGAAATCCCAGCCCCAGGTCTTTGGGCATCCATTCCGGCACCAGGTTGCTGAGGCCGTTAATGGGCAGCACCGCCAAGGGAAAGAACACGAAGGTGAGCGTGGTGATCAGGATGTGCAGACGCCAATGGGTGGCACCGTCGATAATCTGCTGCCGGGACAGGGCAGCGCCGTGGAAAAAGAACAGCAGGGCCACCGCCACAGTACCCGCAGTGGCGAGAGTCTCTGCTGCCCGACCGGTAACCGGCAGGAATGACGCCAGGACGATGGCGCCAAGCAATAGAAGGGTGAACGTATCGAGACGGAATTTCATGGCTGATTCTGCCGGTTAATCACGTCAAGGCTGGGGGAGAGCAGGGCGCGCGAAAGCATTTCTGCCTTGGCTGGATCCTTTCGGCGGATGGCTGCCAGCAGAAGTTCGTGGTCCTCCTGGCTGGGTTCTGGCAGGTCGTCATCGCGCTCCGTACGTTCGATTGTCTGGCTGACGGCGTGCGAAAAATAATCATAGAGCTCGATCAAAGCTGAGTTGTGGGAAGCGCGCACCAGGGCATGGTGGAACCATTCATCATGGTGGATTCGATCGGTGAGGTTGTCGCCAGCTCGTGCCCGTGCATCCAGCGCGTCGCTCATCGCTTTCAGATCGCTGTCTGTGCGCCGAGTGGCCGCCAGCCTCGCGGCCTCCGTTTCCAGCATCAGCCGCACCTCGAGTTGTTCCGCCAACTGGCTGCGGGCAATACGCCGCAGCGTTTCTCCAGCGTCGCGATTGGCACGTACGTAGGTACCATCGCCCTGGCGGGTTTCCAGCATGCCCACATGGACGAGCACCCGAACGGCTTCACGGATGGTGTTGCGGCTGATTCCCAGGGCTTCAGACAGCTCGGCTTCAACCGGAAGCCGGCTTCCGACAGGCCATTGGCCGTTTTCGATGGCGCCCCTCAGGCTTTCGATAGCGGTCTCCACCAGGGAGCCTTTTTTGATTGGCTTTAACATTTCCGATCACCCAGACAAATGATGAACCAATCATCCTATGTTTAGCGTTGAACTGCAACCGATTAGTTACAGCAGAGGACTAACGGCCTGCTTCAGGCTCCAGAAACTGATAATCAGCGGTGTCTGCAGCGCGGGTAGAGAAGCGATAGCTGAACGTGAACCCGGGCCAGTTGATGGTGTTACGGCCATGTTCATCCAGATACCAGGAGGTACATCCGGAATCCCAGACGCTGTTCTCAAGGCTGTGCTGGACCACCTGGCAATAGCGGGATTGCCGATCTTCCCGCACTTCCATGGCAGCCCCGGGGTATCTGGCCAGGGAATCAAGTGAGCTGATGACATAGCGGAACTGGGATTCCAGCATAAACAGAATCGAATTGTGGGCCAGATTGGTGTTGGGCCCATACAGCATGAACAGATTCGGAAAGCCATTCACGGTAATGCCTTTGAACGCTTTGCTGCCGTCTGCCCAGGCGTCGTTCAGGGCAACACCCTGACGACCAGTGATCTTGATGGGTGACAAAAACTCCGTCGCCTTGAAGCCGGTTCCGAAAATAATGGCGTCGACGGGGCGGTGTTCTCCAGTGGAGGTTACAACGCCGGTTTCATCGATCTCAGAAATTCCCTCAGTGATCAGATTCAGGTGCGGCTGGTTAATGGCCGGGTACCAGTCGTTGGAGATCAGAATCCGTTTACAGCCGATACGATAGTCCGGAATGATGTGCTTCAGTTTGTGGGGGTCGGTCACCCATGTCTGCGCTTCCTTCCTGGCCTGTCGGGCAAAGATATCCAGTAGCCGGTTGAACCGGGTAAAGGCAAGCCCGCGTGACTCGTTCTTCCAGTAGATCATGGCCCGGTAGAGCCTGTCCCAGGCCGGCAGTTTCCGGAACAGTGATTGCTCAAGCGCGGTAAATGGGCGGTCGGCTTTCGGCAATACCCAGGCAGCGGAGCGTTGATACAGGTCCAGCGCTGCAACTTTTGGCGTAATTTCCGGAACAAACTGGATGGCGCTGGCGCCGGTGCCGATCACCGCAACCCGCTTGCCGGTCACATCATAATCGTGGTTCCAGCGCGCAGAATGGAAGCAGGTGCCCTTAAAACGGTCAATGCCGGGAATGGCGGGTATGGCAGGGCGGTTCAACTGCCCGGTGGCCGTGATCAGCACATCAGCGCGATATTCATGGCCCGATTCTGTACCCACTACCCACTCATTCGACTGGCTGTCAAAGCTGGCCGTGGCTACGGCACGGTCGAACTCGATATGGCGCGCCAGGTCGTACTTCTTAACACAATGCTCCATGTACCCGAGTATTTCGGCCTGGAGGCCAAACTTCCGGCTCCAGTCGTGTTTAGGCTCAAAGGAGTAGGAGTAAAGGTGCGACTGAACATCACAGGCCGCGCCGGGGTAGGTGTTGTCTCGCCAGGTTCCGCCAACGGCACCTTCTTTTTCCAGCAATGTGATTTGCTCATAGCCGGCTTTTTTTAGCTGAATAGCCATGCCGAGCCCGCCAAATCCGGTGCCGATTATGATGACAGAAGGTTTTTGAGGGGCGCGCGATGTCATGGCTACTTCCTGATCTTGTTGTATTTTTACTCCCTATGACTATAACGGCCCCGGCGCCGCATCAAAAGACCAGTTTAACCAGAATCATTGTCCGGAAAGGTCAATAGTCGTTCCGGAGGTTGAGCCATTAACTCCTGCAGGGCCGGAGACTCAAATTGCCGGCGAATACGAATGGCATAGAATTCTTCGAACACGCCCGGCAATGCACCGTAATCCCTGAGTTCACCTTTGCGCAATTCGTCACGCACAACCACCGGGGGCAGGATGGCGAAATGCCCGCTGTCACGAGTTAGCAGGCGCATCATCGCCATGTCATCCACCTCAGCCAGAATAATCGGGTGAATCTGGTGGTACTCACACAGCTGGTCAAAAGCCTGCCGGATATTGCTGTCCTGGCCCGGCACTATCAGTGGTTGGTCACGCAGCATGTCAGGAAAGCCGACCCGGGATTCGGCGGCCGCCGGCCCGATAATGCTGACAGGTTGCCTGGCAATACGCCGTGATAGCCAAGGGGTTTCGTCGTCACCGTGAACGGGTTGATTGGACAGAATAAGATCCAAACGGTGGGCCGATAGTCTTCGTAGCAGATCTTCCAGGCTTCCGCTCTGGAGCTTGAGGCCCAGATCCTGGCGGCCGAGCAGTGGCCGAAGGAAGCCTTCCTGGAAGTTCCTTGACAGAGTCGCTACCGCGCCAACCTTGAGCACCTCCCGATTGGTCTGGCGCCCGGTTCGGAAAAGGGCTTCCAGCTCCGCGCCCTGGCGAAAAATATCTTCCGCATAGGTGAAGGCGACGCGGCCGGCTTCGGATAGTTTTAGCCGTCGCCCCTCCCGGATGAACAGTTCATGGCCAAGACTGTCCTCGAGTTTCCGGATCTGACCGGACAGCGCAGACTGGGAGATATGCAACGCATCCGCTGCGCGGGTCAAATGGCCTGTGCTGGCTACTTTCCAGAAATAGTATAAATGATGATAGTTCAGGCGCATGGATATTCCCCGGCTTTACCTTTGTTCTCTTTTGGTGAACAATTTAATCGTTATAAACCATTTTATCTATGAATTCATAATCGGCAAAGTAGCTCTGTTCGCAAAAGGAGTTCGTTATGCCGACAATCACCAGCGTATTTTCCACCTCCGCCCTGGCTACCTGGCTGGCCTTGCCGATCCTGCTCCTGGCACTGGCCGGCTTCGCCAACTGGACTCGATCGAAAACCAAGATTGACCATTGCTGGCGCTTGGCGGAGTTTTTGCTGCAAACGCTGATTGTGGTCACCGGTGTGGTGGGCTTTCTTTTGTTGCTGAAGTCGGCCGGGCTGGATACGCGGTTGCCGGAACTGGGGGCACCGCTCGGGCTGTATCCCGATGGCCTGTCGGTATGGATGGCGCTGATGGTCAGTTTTGTCTCCTGGGTGATTCTGCGATACTCCCGGGATTATCTGCGTGGCGATGCCGCCTTCCCGGTGTTCTTGCCCTGGTTCCTCACCACAGTGGCCAGTGTGCTGGTGTTGGTATTCACCAATCATCTGCTGGTTCTGGCATTCGCCTGGATTGGTGTCAGCCTGGCCTTGCACCAATTGCTGACGCTCTACCCGGAACGGTCGCAAGCCCGGTTGGCGGCAGCACAGAAGTTCATTACCAGTCGCCTGGGTGATCTGGCGATTATTGGTGCTGTGGTGTTTATCTGGCGCCACTACGGCAGTTTTCATATTCCCGAAATCTACGCATTGGCCGGGGAAATAGGTGGCTCGTCCCCCAAGCTGACGACCGCGTCCGTACTGCTTGCCGTTGCCGCGGTGCTCAAATGCGCACAGATTCCATTTCACGGGTGGCTGATCCGGGTGATGGAAGCGCCTACGCCGGTATCGGCACTGCTTCATGCTGGAGTAATTAACCTCGGCGGGTTCCTCTGGCTGCGGCTGTTCCCGGTGTTTGAAGGGTTTACAGTGGGCCACTTCCTGTTGCTTGTCGCTGGCGGCGTGACCGCCATCGTGGCAGTGTTTGCCATGATGACTCAGAGCTCGGTAAAACACGCGCTGGTCTGGTCCACAAACGCTCAGATGGGTTTTATGCTCTTTGAGATTGCGCTGGGCGCCTACACCCTGGCATTACTACATTTGCTTGCCCACTCACTTTACAAAGCGCACTCATTGCTGGCGTCTGGCCGGGCGGTAAAGGCCACGGCGGTCTACTTCTCCGGTAGCCCGGGGGCATCGCAGCTGTTGCTCGCCGGCGTGGCATCAGGTTTGGCGGCAGCCATGCTGTGGATGCTTCCCGATCTTGTGGAGGGCAAAGCGATACTGGCGGCCTTACTGGTGCTGGCAGTTGCCGCGTCGGTTCTCGGACTTCCATCGGGTAGCACGGCCCGTGCCCGGGTATTGGTTGTCGTCATGGCGATCAGTCTGGTACCGCTATATGGTCTTCTCCACCTGGTACTGGGGCCTTCGGTTGCGGGCGCAGATAATTTTGTGCTCTGGCCGGCGGCCAATGTGTTGGCCTGGGTAATGCTGGGGCTTCTGGCCGGGATGTCACTACTTGTGCTTTTCCGGCCGGATTGCTCTTGGTTGCAGCGGTTGAACCTGCCGCTCAGCCAGGGCCTGTATCTTGATCAACCGTTCGAACGGGTTACCCGACGGTGGGCCAGGCAATGGCTCCAGGGGGGCACGGAAAAGACGAAAAAAGCCCGTTACGTTCTGTCATCGGGAGAATCTTAATGAATTCCACCTTACGCGTGCCGGATGTTGATCAGAACCAGGCTGTTGATCAGGTCGCTATGGCCTGTGAACGGATTGCCCCTAGCTGGCCTCTGGATCGGTGGATAGCGGTGAATCCCTGGTGGGGCCACAGGCATCAAGGTATCGAGGAAGCCGCCATCGAACTGGTTTCCCGCAGGGGGCAGGGCATGTTAATGGCGCCGGAATTCTATCTGGAGGCCTGGCACGGGGGCCGTATCCGAGAGGGCGACCTGATAGCTGCAGCCAGGGCGCAGGGGGTAGACAGGCCGACGCAATTATTGCTTGAACAGTTGTCCCGGTTACGACCACGTGATGTGAAACCGGGGCTGGCGCTGTCACACGTTAAGCCATCGAGTGACGGTGATGTGCTATCACAGACTATGCAGTTTCTCGGGCTGCTCTGTGGTCGCTATTTTGATCATCGGCAGGGACAATGGCTGACGAATACCAAGGGTACCGACCTGTATCGCTACTGGTTATCCATGGCCGGACCCCGGGGCCTGGCTTCAAAAGCGCTGGCAGCGCAACTTCCGGATGATTGGCAGAGTGCTGCAGATTTTCTTGCTCAAGCTTTGCCCTATACTCCAGATCAGTTCACGGCGGCGGGACATTCATTGCTGCTGCATCTGCCGGGCTGGGCGTCATGGTGCCGCGGCGAAGATTGGCGAGCGTCCCTCGACGGCCAGCCATCCCACCTCTGCCACCAGTTAGCTACGGTATTACTGGCTTGCGAGTGGATGGCTGCGTCTGCGCTACCGGCCGATGAGCGGGCTAAATGGCAACAGGCGGTCTCTGGTGGGCAGCTGGCGAGGCACGCTCACGGTGATGATGCACTGATGTGGGTTTGGCATCGCGCCTATGAAATGGCATGGCAGCGCAAGTTCAGGGACTGCTTGCGGTGCCCGGAGGAACAACCCGAAGAATTGGCAAGCAGAATCCCTGAAGTCCAGGCGGCGTTCTGCATTGATGTCCGTTCAGAGGTGTTGAGGCGGCACCTGGAAAGCGCTTCGGCAAAAATAGACACTCTTGGTGTTGCCGGGTTTTTTGGGCTGCCCGTGATGCATCAAAAACTTGGCCCGTCAGACGATGAAGCCCGGTTGCCGGGTTTGCTGGCGCCGGCTTATCGTTATGTTGATACCCTTGGCAGTCTTTCGGCAGACCTGGAGCGCAACAAGCGGCTGGACGGGCGGGAACAGGTACGGGAAACGGTTCGACATGCGAAATACGGTAGCCTCTCAACCTTTACGTTGGTGGAAACCACCGGACTGGCGTGGGCATGGAAGTTGGTTCGGGACGGCTTACATAAGAACCGAAAAACCAGGGTGGCGACGCCCGAAGGCCGCCTGTTCCACCGCTATGGCGGAGATCCCTTATCGGATCCAGAGCGGGTTAACCTTGCTGAGGGGCTGCTGAGATCCATGTCGTTGACCGGCAATTTTGCACCATTGCTGGTGTTTGTTGGCCATGGAGCTCATACCGATAACAATCCGAATCAGGCCGGGCTTGCCTGCGGAGCCTGCGGCGGTAAAAACGGCGACGTTAATGCCAGCATTGCCGCACAGTTGCTTAATGACCGCAGTGTGCGCGTCGGGCTGGCGGAGCGGGGCATTGTCTTGCCGGAAAGCACTCTGGTTGTGGCTGCGGAGCACTGCACGGTGACGGATCAGGTACGCCTTCTGGGGGGAACGGCCATACCCGCCAGCCATCAAAGGATTGCCAGTGAACTATTGCAGTGCTTTGAAAGCGCTTCGGTGGCCACACGCCGTGAGCGGGCAGGAACGCTCGGATTGAATGGTCACTCCGATGAGGGCCTCCTGAAAGAACTCAACAAGCGCACCCAAAACTGGGCGGAGGTCAGGCCTGAATGGGGGCTGGCAAACAATGCCGCCATGATTATTGCGCCCCGGCACCGCAGCCGTTCAATCAATCTTGCCGGCCGATGTTTCCTTCACGAATACAGGCCAGAGCTGGATGATACAGGTTCAGTGTTGTCTGCGCTGATGTCGGCCCCGATGGTGGTGGCAAACTGGATCAACCTGCAGTATTTCGGATCGGTTACCCAGCCGTCGCTCTACGGCGCGGGCAACAAACTGCTGCATTCGGTCGTGGGAGGCAATATTGGGGTAGTCGAGGGCAACGGCACCGATCTTCGCATCGGATTACCCTGGCAATCCGTTCACGATGGTGAACGTTTGCGCCATGAACCTATACGGTTGACCGTGGTGATCGACGCGCCAGCAGAGCGAATTGAGCAAGTACTGCAGGCTCAGGACGACGTCAGAGCCCTGGTTGAAAACCGGTGGCTCTGGCTATGGCGGATGGATGACAGCGGCCTGGAGCAGTATTCCGAAGGCCGCTGGGTGGCGGCCTGAGGATTACATATTACTGGCGTTAGCCGCTGTGGTATAAGCCCAGTCGACGGATCGTGGCTGGGCACTATCGGCAACGAACAGGTGGCCGATGTCTGGCACCGCGTACCACAGTTCACCCCGGCTTGGGTTGTGGCGGGCGAATTCGTTGTGGCTCATGCCAACTTCCCAGATCTCGTCACTGTTCCAGCCCACCGGCACAAGCTCTATCCGCACTTCCGAGCCAATCAGACTGATGGCTTCGATGCGCAGCGGTAAACGGGCGTGAATCGCTGGCGCCCGGGCAAGGTGGACCTCATGGGGGCGCAAGTACAGCTGGGCTTCCTGGTCAGACTTCTGCCCGGGCAGAGACACCCAGGCATCCCCCTGAACCAGCTTATGATTTTTCACGAGGCCGGAGATCACATTGACATGGCCCAGGAAGTCGAACACAAACCGACTTTCGGGCCGTGCATACAGATCGGTAGGTTCGTTGACCTGTTCCACCTGTCCCTGGCTCATGACCACCACCTGATCGGACAGCTCCAGGGCTTCTTCCTGGTCGTGGGTGACAAAGATGCTGGTGAAATGAAACTCGTCATGCAGCGCCCGTAACCAGCGACGCAGGTCTTTGCGCACTTTCGCATCAAGCGCGCCAAAGGGCTCGTCCAGCAGCAGTATACGGGGCTGAGTGGCCAGGGCCCTGGCCAGGGCGACCCGTTGCTTCTGGCCACCGGACAATTGCGCCGGATATCGGTCGGCCAGTTGCGGCAACTGGATCATCTCCAGCAGTTTGGCCACCCGCTGACGTATTTCGGATTTTGTCGGCCGCTGTTTGCGGGGCAGGGACTCCAGGCCGAATGCAATATTCTCTGCCACGGTAAGGTGACGGAACAGGGCGTAGTGCTGAAACACGAAGCCAATATTACGATCCCGAACGTGTAGGTTGCTGACGTCATCGCCGCCAAACAGGATTCGGCCGGAGTCCGAAGATTCAAGCCCGGCAATAATCCGCAGCAGAGTGGTTTTGCCCGAGCCGGATGGCCCAAGAAGCGCAGTCAGTTTACCTTCAGGAATCTCCAGAGAGACGTCTTTCAGCGCCTGGAAACGGCCGAAGGTTTTGGAAATCTGGTCGATAGTGATGCTCATATCAGACACCTCCTTTCTCGGGCGTCAGGATCGTTGGGCGGGATTGGCGCCACTCTACAAAGGCTTTAACGACTAACGTCAGGATGGCAATAGTTGCCAGCAGGGCGGCACTGGCGAAGGCGCCTACCACGTTATAATCTTGATAAAGCAGTTCAACATGAAGCGGTAAGGTATTGGTTTCACCGCGAATATTTCCTGAAACAACAGACACGGCACCGAATTCACCCACGGCGCGGGCATTGGTCAGTACGACGCCGTAGATCAGCGCCCACTTGATGTTAGGCAGGGTAATCTTCCGGAAAATACGCCAGCCAGAGGCGCCCAGAACGACGCCGGCTTCTTCTTCCTCACTGCCTTGCTGTTGCATCAGCGGGATCAGCTCGCGGGCAACGAACGGGCAGGTCACAAACACGGTGACCATGACAATGCCCGGCCAGGCAAACATCAACTGGACATCGTGGGTGGCCAGCCAGCCGCCGAGCCAACCGTTCCGGCCGTAAAGCAACAGATACAGCAAGCCGGCGATGACCGGCGACACGGCAAATGGAATATCGATCAGGGTCACCAGCAGTTTCCGGCCCGGAAACCGGAACCGGGTAACGGCCCAGGCGAGGGCAGTACCGAAGATGAGATTGAGTGGCACCGTCAGTGCAGCAACCAGCAAGGTCAGGCCGATGGCGTGCAGGGTGAACTGGTCCAGCACGTTACCGGTAAAGGTGCTCCAGCCGGCACTCAGGGCCTGGAAGAAAATGACCACCACCGGAATCACCAGCAGAACAAGCGACACCAGAACCGCAGTACCAATGAGCAGGCGGCGCACCCAGGGTTGATCGCCTACGCGATGATGTTCAGCTGCCATCTATCGACCCTCCAGGCGGCGCAGGTATCGGCCCTGCCAGAGGTTGATGGCAAATAGCAGTACCAGTGAAGCCAACAGAACAACCGAGGCAATGGCACTGGCCGCAGCATAGTCGTACTCCTGCAAACGGATAAATACCATCAGGCTGGTGACTTCGCTGACGTAGGGGGTATTGCCGGCAATGAATATGATGGCGCCAAATTCACCCAGGCTGCGGGTGAAGGAGAGCGCAATGCCAGTGACCAGTGCAGGCCACAACGACGGAAAGATGACCTTGCGGAACACCCGGCCGTCGGAGGCACCGAGGCTGACGGCGGCTTCTTCATCGGCTGGCGACAATTCCTCGAGTACCGGCTGCACAGTGCGCACCACAAAGGGAATGCTCGTAAAGGCCATGGCAACGACAATGCCAAGTGGAGTGAACGCCACTTCAATGCCCAGCTTGGCCAGCCATTGGCCGTACCAGCCGTTTTGGGCAAACAGGGTGGCCAGCGTGATGCCGGCAACGGCGGTAGGCAGCGCAAACGGCAGGTCGACAAAGGCATCCAGTATACGCTTGCCCGGGAAGTCATAACGCACCAGAACCCAAGCCAATAACAAGCCAAAGACACCGTTAAACAGCGATGCGGCCAGAGCCGTCCATAACGTCACCTTGTAGGATTCAACCACCCGGGGATCGGTGATGGTGAACCAGAACTGATCCCAGGTCATGCCGGATGTTTCCACCACCAGGCCAGATAACGGGAGCAATAAAACCAGGCTGACGAAAAACAGCGAAATGCCGAGGCTCAAACCGAACCCCGGCAATACCCGTTTGCTACGACCTGAAAAGCGCCGCGCTGGGGCGGCGCTCACTTGAGCGGGAGCAGACATCTCAGCCTCTTACCGACGCCGTTGTAACTGGTCGAGTTTGCCACCGCTGCTGAAATGCTTGCTCATGGCGTTTTCCCAGCCGCCAGCAATCTCATCGATGGATTTCAACTTCAGCTCACGGAAACGGTCTGCGTTTTCCTCGATAACCTTTTGGTTATGGACCCGGTAGTTGAACCCGGCCAGCAAGCGCTGGGAATCTTCAGAATACAGATGGCTCAGGTACTCTTTTGCCAGTTCTTCAGTCCCGTTCTGGCGGGTGTAATCATCAATCCAGGTCACAGGAAACTCGGCAAGGAAACTGACCTTAGGGGTGACTACTTCATATTCGCCGTTCTCGAAACGATCGGCGATGTTCAGGACCTCGGATTCAAAGGTCAGCAGCACATCGCCAATGCCGCGTTCAACAAAGGTGGTGGTGGCGCCACGGCCGCCGCTGTCGAAGACTCTAACCTGGCCAAGCATACTGGCCATGAACTGGTCGATTTTTGCCTCATCGTCACCATAGGCATCCTGGGCATAACCAAGAGCAGCCAGATAGGTATAACGACCATTACCGGATGTTTTCGGATTAGGCATGACCAGGGCAACATCTTCGCGAACCAGGTCATCCCAGTTCTGGATATTCTTCGGGTTGTCCTTGCGCACCAGGAACGCCATGGTGGAGTAGTAGGGGGAGCTGTTGTTTGGCAAACGCTCTGCCCAGTTTTCCGGGATCAGTTGACCGCGTTCGTGCAGGATGTCGATATCGGTAACCTGGTTAAAGGTGGCTACGTCTGCCTTGAGGCCCTGAATGATGGCTTGCGCCTGGCGGGAGGAGCCAGCGTGGGACTGACGAATGTTGACCGTTTCACCGGTTTTTTCCTGCCAGTGCTTCTGGAACTCCACGTTGTAGGCCGCGAACAGTTCCCGGGCGATATCGTAGGAGGTGTTGAGAAGCTCTCTGTCAGCGGCCAGTGCAGGCTGGGCGGAAAGCAGGGCGGCGCCCAGTGCAAATCCTTTAAGCAGTTGTTTCATCAGACGCTCCTCAGAACCGGAAATAGTGAATCTGAGAAGCAATCTAACAAAGTTTTTTAAGAACCAAAAATACTAAAAGAAAATAATAATAGCGCTTTCGGGAATGAGGGCGCCGTCCCTGATCAGTATTTCAGCAATGCGGAGCCCCAGGTGAACCCTCCGCCGAAGGCCTCCAGCAGAACGGTTTCACCCCGTTTGATACGTCCATCCCGAACGGCCTCATCCAGCGCCAGAGGAATGGACGCTGCGGAGGTGTTGCCATGACGATTAACGGTCACCACAACCTGGTCCATGGACATATCCAGTTTTCGGGCCGTGGCGGCAATGATGCGCAGGTTTGCCTGATGCGGTACCAGCCAGTCGATGTCGGATTTGCGCATCTGGTTGGCCTGCAGGGTTTCATCCACAATCTGCCCAAGGGTGTTTACGGCAACCTTGAACACCTCGTTGCCTTTCATTTCTACAAACGCATTGCCTGCCTTGATGGCATCGAAGTGGTTAGATACGCCGCAAGGAACGTGCAGCAGATCCTCGTAGCGGCCATCGGCGTGGAGGTGAGTGGACAGAATTCCGGTTTCTTCGTTGGCCTCAAGAATTACCGCACCGGCACCATCACCGAACAGGATGCAGGTGCCCCGGTCTTCCCAATTGATGATTCTGGAGAACACCTCAGCGCCGATGACCAGTGCCTTCTTACTGGTGCCGGTTTTTATGAACTTCTCAGCGGTTGCCAGGGCATAGACAAAGCCGCTGCATACCGCCTGGATATCAAAGGCCGGGCAACCCTGAATACCAAGCCTGGCCTGGAGAATACAGGCACAGCTCGGAAAAACCTTATCCGGGGTGGTGGTAGCAAAAACAATAAGGTCAATATCCGTTACCTCAATGCCGGCGGCTTCGATGGCCCGCAGTGTGGCTTGCTCTGCCAGATCCACAGTGGACTGGCCGGGCAGGGCTATGTGACGTTGTTCAATGCCGGTGCGCTCGCGAATCCATTGGTCAGAGGTGTCCACCTTCTGCTCCAGGTCGCGATTGGTAACGATGTTGTCCGGCAGGTAGGAGCCGGTTCCGGCAATGCGTGCAAAAGTCATGCGCTGTGTCCAGGGTCGATTACGATAACAATAGACCCATGCTAACCCTTTGCAACCGGAATGGTTATTAGCGGATTGTCAAAGACCACCCGGGCGACACAATGCCAGCCCGGGGTGTTAACGGGTGGTAATCAGCCTTGCTTGAGCGTGTCCATATCGATCACGAAGCGGTACTTCACGTCGCTCTTTTTCAGTCGCTCGTAGGCTTCATTGATGTTGCGGATGTCCAGCATTTCAACGTCACAGGTAATGTTGTGTTCCGCACAGAAATCCAGCATTTCCTGGGTTTCCGGCATACCGCCGATCAGCGAACCGGCAACCACCCGCCGCTTGGTTACCAATAGTCCCGCCTGGAGTGCGGGCTCCACAGGCGTCAGCAGCCCTACCAGAATATGGGTGCCATCGTATTTCAGGCACTTCAGGTAAGGGTTGAGATCGTGGGCCACGGGAATGGTGTCGAGCAGGAAGTCGAAGGAATCCGCAGCGGCCTTCATCTGCGCCTTGTCTGTGGAAATGATGACGTGGTCAGCACCCTGCTTCTTCGCCTCCGCCACTTTGCTTTCTGAACGGGTGAAGATGGTGACTTCCGCCCCCATGGCCTTGGCCAGCTTCACACCCATGTGGCCCAGGCCTCCCATACCAAGAACGCCCACTTTGTGGCCCTTGCCGACTTTGAAGTGCTTAAGCGGGGAGTAAGTGGTGATACCGGCACAAAGCAGCGGTGCAGCGCTGGCGGGGTCCAGGTTTTCCGGCACACGTACCACGAAACGATCGCTTACCACGATGTTCTCGGAGTAACCGCCATGGGTGACGGTGCCATCGTGGCGATCCAGGCTGCCGTACGTCATGGTGGAGCCTTCAATACAGTATTGCTCCAGCCCCGAATCGCAGGCAGAACAGGTGCGGCAGCTATCAACCATGCAGCCTACGCCCACCAGATCACCGGGCTGGTAGCGGGTAACATCCTGGCCTACGGCAGTGACACGGCCAATGATTTCGTGGCCAGGAACAACGGGATACTGGGATCCGCCCCAGTCGTTCTCGACGGTATGCAGGTCACTGTGGCAAACGCCGCAGTAATCAATTTCAATGGCGACATCGTCTGGTCTCAGCGCGCGCCGGTCAAAGGAGTAGGGCGCCATGCCGGAAGTAGGGCTTGTGGCAGCGTATGCGCGGGTATTTGCCATTAGAAACTCCTTGCTGAATGGTAGTCCGTGGTACGGGAGTTGTTACGTTAACATCGATTTTCAGACCAGTGTACGAACAAAAACCTTGAGAGAAATACGGTTTTCCCACCCGGCTCACATTTCCGAGGTGGCTGAACCTTTAACTTACACGATTTACTTTATGGTGAGAGGGGCTTCATGTCAGTGCGGTTGCAGGGTGCCAGTCAGTCAATCATTGTTATGGGCGTTGTCGCTCTCTGGTTTCTCTCGTTAACACCCGCTCATGGTATGACATCGGCACAACAGGCCCGCGTTCATCAGCTGGAAGCCGGGTTCCGTGACGCCGCCCAGCACGACAAGGTATGGACCAACACCTGGGCTGGCATTTACGGCGGCGCAGCCGTGGCTTATGGCGCGGTTTCCCGAAATGCATCAGATGCGGATGACCGGTTTGATGCCCGGGTGTCTGCCGTCAAATCGGTATTGGCGCTGGGCAATCTCTACCTGAACCCCCAACCCCATCGCCCTGCGTTAAAAAAGTATAGAGCGGCTGCGGCGTCAGCCTCTGATGACGCCGAGCACTTGAAACTGGCAGAAGCGCTGAGGGAAGAGCTGGCCCGACAGGAGCGTGGCCGGCAAGGCCTGAATGCCAGAATGCTGCCGTTTGCGGTGAATCTGGCAGCAGGTCTAACCATTGGCGTGATTGATGACCGCCCGGAAGACGGTGCCATTAACTTTGCCGTAGGCATGTTGGTCAACGAAGTTGCTATACGCACCCAGCCTGACTCCATGGCGGGGTACGGCAAACCAGTGACAGTAAACATTGGTCCGCAGCCGTTGGAAGTCGCCTACCAGTGGATTGTCACACCGGCCAGTGTTGGCCTGGGCATTCGTTTCTAGTCAGCCGGAGTCTCGGCTTCAGCCAGGATCTCCGGCTTCTTCAGTGCCTTCTGGAACAGATCCTTGTTCTCGGCAATCAGCAAGGCGCATTGCTCCGCCAGTTGCTCAGGCATGTCAGGGATCTTCTTCTCAAACCAGAGCTGGATATTCTCCGAGAGCTCAAGCATTTTATCGCGGGCATCAGCTTCAGCTTTGGAAGTGAAAAGCATCGAGTCGGGATTCTTGAGTGCCATTTCGAGTCCGTCGCGGTCTGAGTAGAACAAAGATTGAACAGCCATTAAGAAGATTCCTCGCTGTTTATGGATGACTGTATAAATATACAGGCCCATAGTATCCTATTCTGATGTCGTTATCGAGCCTTCTGGAATTATGTTAGGTTCTGCGGAAGATACTTCAGTTAAAGACATTCAAACGGACACTGGCGGCTATCTCTATGAAAGTAACCATCATCGGCGCAGGCATTATGGGGACGACGTTTGCCATCCTGGTAAAGGAACTGGCCCCGGAACTGGATGTAACTATTTTGGAGCGCCTGGAGCGGGCGGGTGCCGGTAACTCCTGGGCATTCAATAATGCCGGCACCGGTCACGAAGCCAACTGTGAGCTTAACTACACGCCGGTGGACGAAGAGGTAATTTCCGTTGAGAAGGCCCTGAAAATTCACGCCCAGTTTAACGTTGCCAAACAGTTCTGGGCCTACCTGGTTGATAAAGGCGCTATTAAAGAACCGACCAGCTTCATCAACCAGACCAAGCATTGCACCATCGTATCTGAATCCTCCATCGAGGAGTTGAAACTGCGATTCAAAGAAATGTCGGCCCATCATTTCTTCGAGCATATGCGGTACTCCGAAGACTTCGATGAAATTAAAAGCTGGATTCCCTTCACCATGGAAGGCCGCGCACGCGATGAGAAAATGGCCGCTACCGTTATCGAAACCGGCACAGACGTCAACTTTGGCGCCTTGACTGAGCTAATGGCTGAGTACGCTGTGAATCACCTGGGTGTAAAGATCGAATATGGCGTGCATGTTAAGCGAGTGCATCGCAGCCCGGCAGGGAGCTGGCTGGTGGAAACCCAAACCCGGGGCGCGCCACTACAACACCGCGCTGACGTTCTGTTTGTCGGTGCCGGTGGCGGAGCCTTCCCGATTCTGAAGAAAAGCCACCTGCCGTTCGCCCGCCGGTTTACAGGGTTTCCCGTAGGCGGGCGATTTCTGCAAGCCAGGATCACCCCGGAACAGGCGGATCAATACCGGGCCAAAACCTATGGCAAAGCTGAGGTCGGGGCCCCGCCGATGTCGGTTCCGCATCTGGATTTACGGGTGGCCGACGGCCAGCACTACCTTTTGTTCGGCCCGTTTGCCTCGTTTAAACCCGTCCTGGAGAAAGGCAGGGGCTTTGTCGATTACCTCCGGGCCATGCGGCTGCATGACATTCCAGGGCTGCTGAATGTCGCCCTTGAGCACTTCCCGCTAGTGAAATATCTGATCTCCGAAACCTTCAAAGGCGACAAAAGCATGCTGGAGGCCCTCGACAAGTTTGCCCCAGGCCTGAGCAAGAAGTTTGACTGGAAACCGATAGAGGCCGGGCAGCGGGTTCAGATCATCAAGGACGGCGACCTTCAGATGGGGACAGAGATTATCGTGTCTTCCGATAAAACCTACGGCACCATTCTGGGGGCATCCCCAGGCGCTTCAGTATCACCGGAGGCGATGCTTCGGGCGCTTGAGCAGTTAATGCCAGGTATCGTTGACAACGAAGACGCCAAAACGAAACTGAAAGCCATGTTTCCGGAGGATAATCTGGACACGCTGATCAACAACCCGGAACGATATCGGGAAGTGCGGGATGCTGCCAACAAATCCCTTGGCATCACATCAAAACTGTCCGGTTAAAAAGTTGGAAAGGAACGACAAGTGAAAGCGCTCGAGCTAAAGGTTCCACCGGTTATCCTGACGCTACTCTTCGGGGCTGCCATGTGGGCAGTTTCCCGGGTGCTGCCTTCCGGGTACTTCGCGTTTCCAGGAAAGGTTCTGCTGTTTGCCGTTGTTTTGATTGCCGGTATTGTCATCGCACTAATGGGCGTTCTCGCTTTCAGGCGCGCCGGTACCACGGTAGACCCACGTACGCCCCACAAGACGAACAGCCTGGTGGTCAATGGCGTGTATCGCCATACCAGAAACCCCATGTATGTGGGGTTCCTGATGATTCTGGCAGCCTGGTGGTTATATCTCGGCAGCGTATTCGCTGCGTTATTGCTTCCGCTCTATGTACTGTATATGAACCGTTTCCAGATCAAGCCTGAGGAGCGTCATATGCGGGACCTTTTTGGTGACCAGTTCAATCAGTACGCGGAGAGGGTTCGGCGCTGGTTGTAAGAACGCCCCGCTAGCCCGGAAGAGGGATATACTCATCCTCATCGCCAGGAACGGAGGGAAATCGGCTGTTTTCCCAATCACGTTTAGCCTCTTCAATTCTTTCCTTACGACTGGAAACGAAGTTCCATTCGATAAACCGTTTACCAAGGGGCTCGCCACCAATCAGTGCGAGCCGCGTTTCCTCCAAGGCTTCAACGATGACGCCTTGCTGCTCTGACAGAACGGCCATGGAGAACTCGGGAATCTCTGTTTCGCCTGCCAGAAGTCGTCCCTTCGCCACATAGAGACCGCGTTCCTGGGAGTCCGGCAAGGTAAGCTTTTGGCCAGGCTTCAGCCAGGCCTCTATATACAGGGTGTCGGCAAACACCTTCACCGGTGAGGTCTCACCATAGGCAGTCCCCATCATCACACGAACTGGCACATCACCTACCGACACGGAGGGCACTGTGCTCTCCGGGTAGTGGTAAAAGGCGGGATCGGTTTCTTCTTCCGCCTCAGGCAACGCCAGCCACAGCTGCAAGCCATGGAGTGTGTGATCAGTTGCGGTAATCTCCGGGCGTTCCCGTTCCGAATGCACAATACCATGCCCGGCCACCATCAGATTGATATCGCCCGGGCGGATGGGTTGCAGGCTCCCGAGGGAATCGCGATGCAGTATTTCGCCTTCAAACAGGTAAGTGACCGTAGCGATACCAATATGCGGGTGAGGGCGCACATTGATACCATCCCCCGCGGGAAAATGTGCAGGGCCCATGTGATCAAAGAAAATCCAGGGCCCGATCATTTTTTGGCCCACCACCGGAAGTACCCGCCGCACTGAAAAGCCGCCGAGGTCTCGTTCTCGAGGTTGCAGGAGTTGAACCAGAGCGCCGCATTCTTTGGTAATTGGGCAGTCGAATTCGGTTTGTGGTGAGAGATTGCTCATTTGGGCTCCAGATCTGACGGAGAGGCAGGTTTATGTAAGAAGATTGGTTCCAGGTGTAGGCTCTGTCAACTGAAGAACCCCGCACCCAAGCGCTTTGGCTGCGAGGTTTGACCGCATTATCCCTGCTGGGCGCCGTAGCTTTGCATCAGGTTGGCATAATGGGGCAGGTGCTTGGCCAGGATGCCGCCAAAACCTTCGATGTCATTGCGCCAGTCACCAGGATGGTCGGGATATCAAAGAACTTGGCAATGTCTGCCAGCGCCAGCACATTGTTCTTGAAGTCGTCTGGCGAGAAAGCCCAAACCAGCGACAACAGGCCGGACTGTTGGTCTACCATCAGCAGAGCCACATCATCCTTGTTCAAACGATTGTATTTAAACGCCATATCCATTCTCCTATGCAGGATCTCAACGACCTCTTTTACTTCGTCAAGGTGGTGGACCACGGTGGCTTTGCGCCGGCGGGAAGGGCGCTTGGCGTGCCCAAATCCAAACTGAGCCGTCGAATCGCGATGCTGGAGGACCGCCTGGACACCCGGTTGATCAATCGCTCTACACGACGCTTTACCATCACAGAGCTGGGACAGGAGTATTACCGTCACTGTGTTGCCATGTTGGTGGAGGCCGAGGCCGCTCAGGAGGTGATAGATCGATCGCGGGCGGAGCCCAGAGGGGTAATCCGGATGAGCTGCCCTCCAGGCTTGATCTATTTTCATGTTGGCCAGCTGTTAGTGCGCTTTATGGCCAAATACCCGGAGGTGAAAGTCGAGATTGACGCTACCAGCCGCCGGGTGGATGTCCTGAAAGAGGGGTTGGACCTGGCGCTACGGGTCCGATTTCCTCCGTTGGAAGACAGCGGGCTTACCATGAAGGTGCTGTCAAAAAGCCCGCAATGTCTGATGGCTTCCAGGGATTTCTTCAACCATTACACCAAACCTGAAAATCCGGATGAGCTGGCAAATCTGCCGAGCCTGGATTTTGAACAATCCGACGGCAAACACATCTGGTGCCTGGATGGACCGGGTGGCGCCACGGCGCAGGTACGGCATTCGCCCAGGCTTGTCACTGACGATGTGTTTACACTCAGACAGGCGGCCCTGGAGGGCTTGGGAGTAGTGCGTATGCCGTTGATTGTAGGTGGTCGGGACCTGGTTGAGGGACGATTAATCAATGTGCTACCGGGTTGGCAGCCAAGGGGTGGAATACTTCATGCGGTATTTCCGTCCCGCAGGGGATTGTTGCCTGCGGTCAGGGCACTGTTGGACTTCCTCGGAGATTCAATGGATGAGGTGGATTTTCCACTGATGGAGCAGTCGTGACGTTCTGCTTGCGAAGAGTTACACCCTCTGTCAGCGTTGTTTCTCAGGCCCAATCCACGTATCAGGAGTCTTTATGGTCAAGCGACCGCTACCGCGTAATAATGCCCCGATGATCACGAACCTAAACGATCTCGCAGCGTTGGCGGACTTCTCGCTCATGGACACCCTCAACTGTGATCCTGAGGGAAAAGCGACTGGTGATGACCATGCGCCCCGGCAGGTGTTTTCGGGACACTATGTTCCGGTCAGCCCCACGCCCATTGAAACCCCGGAATACGTGGCGCATGGCAAGAGTCTGTTTCGCGAACTGAGCTTCGCAGACAGCCTGGCGCAGTCAGATGACTTTGTGCGGATGTTCTCGGGCGATTTAACCAGTGTTCCGGAGCCTCTGCGCAGAACCGGCTGGGCGTGTGGCTACGCACTGTCAATCTACGGCACCGAGTTCTACCAGCAATGCCCGTTTCAGACTGGCAACGGTTACGGCGACGGACGCGCCATTTCCGTGCTTGAGGCCGTCATCAACGGCCAGCGCTGGGAAATGCAGCTCAAAGGGGGAGGGCGCACACCCTACTGCCGTGGCGCAGACGGCCGGGCCGTTCTTCGCTCCAGTGTTCGTGAGTTCCTGGCTCAGGAACACATGCACGCGCTGGGCGTTCCCACGTCACGGTCTTTGAGTCTGTACGTGTCCAAAACCGAGAAAGTTCGGCGCCCTTGGTATTCAGAGGGCTCGGGCTCGATTGACCCGGATGTGCTGGTATCTGAGCACGTAGCCATCTCCACCCGCGTTGCACCGTCGTTTATCCGGGTAGGGCAACTCGAACTCTTCGGGCGCCGAGCCCGTAAGAACGAACACCCTAAGGCCATGGAAGAACTCGAAAAGATCGTCTTGCACCTGATCGATCGTGAGTACGATGGCCTTATCGACCAGACATTACCCACCGCCGAAAAGGTCGTGTTGCTTGCCCGTGAGTTCCGCAGCCGCCTGACGTCGCTGGTGGCGAACTGGATTCGCGTTGGCTACTGCCAGGGCAACTTCAACAGCGACAACTGTGCAGCCGGTGGATTCACCCTCGACTATGGTCCGTTCGGATTCATCGATCTATTCAACCCGCAATACCAGCCTTGGACCGGCGGCGGGCAGCACTTCTCATTCCTCAACCAACCCGCAGCGGCAGAACGTAATTTCCATTCGTTCTGCACGGCGTTGCGGCCGTTGTTAGAGGCATATCCGGATAGTTTGCGGCAACTGGACGAACTCGAGGGCGGTTTTCCCCAGGTGATGCAAGCGCAATTGGAAAAGATGTGGGCCGCCAAACTTGGGCTGGATGCGTTCGACGAGGGCTTGTTCCGGAAGCTCGCAACCTTGATGGTGCACACGCCCGTCGATTACACCATGTTCTTCCGTGAGCTTTCAGCAGTGCCTGACGATGTCGAATCACTTCAGAAAAGCTTCTACAGAAACCTGGCGGGTGCTACGAACCCGGAGGGTCTGGAACAACGCTGGTCAACATGGCTCGCAAACTGGAGATCGCTCACTGGGTCTGTTGACCGTGAGGTGCTTTCCCGCCAGATGAAACTCGTCAACCCGAAGTACAGTTTGCGGGAGTGGTTCGTTGTGCCTTCCTATCAGCAAGCGGCAGAAGGAAATTACGAGTTGCTGCGAGAACTGCAGGGCATTATGACCCAGCCATATGCCGAGCAATCGAAAGACGTGGAGAACAAATACTACCGGCTGAAGCCGCTTGAACTTTTCAGGGTTGGTGGTACGTCACACTACAGTTGTTCGTCATGACCTAGAGTGCTCTTCAAGCCGCTGTCGAATGTACTCGCCAATCTCTTGCGTGAACACTCTTATCCGGTTGGTGCGCCTCAAATCGGAATGGGTAAGTAACCAAAGCGGAACGGAGAGCTCCGGTATCGGATCTGTTAATCGACGTAGCCTGGGGTCTGCTTCTCCCAGGTAGCAGGGCAGCACGGCCAGGCACGGTCCATGATGTAATGCCGTTTGCATGCCCAGCATGGAGTCAACGCGGTAGTGACACCGTTGGTCCAGCTCATGCTGCGTCATCCAGGCCTCCAGAGTGCTGTCGCCCATATGAGCGTCCGGGCCAATCCATTGGTGTTCCGTTAATGAGTTCAGCGGAATGGGCGTGTCGTGCCAGTACTGTTTCTGGCCATAGATCGCCTGCCGAATAGAACCAACCCTCCGCCCAACAAGCGTCTCAGGTGGGTTCCGGGTAGGGCGAATGGCAATATCCGCTTCCCGTTTACTCAGGCTGTGAACCTGATTCGAAACCACAACCTCTAATTCAATTTCAGGGTAGTTAACACGAAAGTCAGCCAGTGCCGGTGCCAGCAAGCCAGTATATAGGGTATCAGTGGTGGTTAGCCGAACACTGCCCGAGAGCTTTAGATCCTGCCCGGCGAGTCTGCGCTCTGCGCCAAGAATATCGGCTTCTACCCGCCTTGCAACCGCAGCGAGGTCTTCTCCCGCAGAATTCGGTGTATAGCCAGTGCGTGATCGCTCAAACAGTGCCACGCCAAGTCGTTTTTCCATGTCAGTAAGGCGCCTAAACACCGTGGCATGGCTGATACCCAGTCTTCGACCAGCGCCCGAGAGGCTGCCAGTGTCGGCAATGGCCCATACCATCTGAAGATCGTCCCAACGGATAGACTGTTCATTCATGCAAATACAGTTCTCGCATTTAGATAATTCATGTGTGTGTGCGAACAGCATAGACTAACTCGAAATACCTTCAACTGGAGAAACGGGTTATGAATGTATTGGTGGTACTGGCTCATCCGGAGCGAGCATCGTTCAATGGCGGCCTTGCCGATATTGCAGAGAAACGCCTTCAGAATGAGGGGCATTCGGTGGACATAGACGATCTATACGGGGAAGAATTTGATCCGGTTGAACGTGCCGATCACTATCCCGATAGGTTTGATCCTGATTACTTTGCGCCGTTAAATGAACAACGAGCTCACTATGAAGGGAAACGGTTACCTGCTGAAGTTCAGCGGGAGATCACTCGGCTCGAATGGGCGGACCTGGTGATATTTCAATTCCCTTTGTGGTGGCACGCCCAACCGGCGATCTTGAAAGGTTGGTTCGACCGGGTTTTGGTCTATGGGGGGCTGTATTCCGGCAGCCGGCGATACAACAGAGGCCATTTCAGGGGCAAGAAGGCGATTTGTTCTGTTACAACCGGTTCTCCGGAAAAGGCATTTATGCCCTTTGGTCGGGCCGGGAATATGGTGGAATGGCTGTGGCCCATTCATTCGTCGCTCTATTACGTGGGATTTGATGTGCTGGCACCCCAGGTAAGCTATGGAATTCAAGGCGGTGGTATTCGGTATCAGGATGAAAGCACGTTCAGAAATCAGCTGGAGCAGAAAAAACGCGCCTGGGCGGAACGGCTACCTCTGCTTTCTCGCGAGCCCTCGATTCCGTTTACTGGCTGGGATGATTGGGATGAGGCAGGAGTGCTCAAACAAAGCCATGTGATGCGCTGGCGGCTCTGACCGGCAAGTTCTAAATTCGTCGGCCGAGACAGGGTCACGCGGGAGTGCGCCTCTGGTATTCTGCCACCCAATTAAATTGAGGAAGTGCTCATCCGGTGGGGGCTGATGACAACCCTTGTGTGGCTAGCTTGGCGCGTTCTTCAACGAGGAAAAGGGGCTCCATCCAGCACCGTAGTTTGGCTCGGTATTGGGATAAGCGCATTGCTGTTCGGAGTATCCCACGTTCCTTCCGTTGTTGCCGCTGTGGGTAGCGTTCCCCTGACAATCGTCGCGTACATCACCCTCGGAAATGCCCTTTTCGGGCTGGTTGCCGGCATTCTCTTCTGGCGTTATGGGTTGGAGGCTGCCATTACCGCACATGTGCTAGCGCACGTTATCGCATACGCCATTCATGGCTGAAGGTCACTGCAAGGAGGCTGTTGGTGGCTACTGTCATACTGAAAAGTGCTGGCGCTCAGAAGTGAAGAGAGAATTTAATCAGAGATGTTTGGGTCAACTTCCTGTCAGTGAGGTTGACCTCCATCTCCAGTTCGGTCCACTTGTCCAGGAAGCTCTTGAGAAAAGGCAGAACCACTATCCGGCCGTATGCCTCCGTAACTGATATGCGCAGGGTGCCTGTAGGCTGAGGCAGGTCCTGACGAATGTCGGCTTCAGGTTCCTCCAGGTCTTGTAAAATTATTATTTTGAAAAACGAGGAAAGATCATGTCAGATGCAATCGTTCGCCTTAATCCCCCAACATTGCCAAATGCAGGAGAGATGGGCTACTCCCAAATCTCCATAGTAGAGCCCGGCCGCATGGCTTTCGTCTCCGGCCAAGTAGCCTGGCAACCTGGTGGTGAGCCTGTTCCAGATGACCTCGCGGAACAAATGAAATTAGTTTCGAAGAATGCCCGGGCTGCCTTGGATGCCCTGCATGCCAAACCTGAGCATGTGGTAATGGCCCGAATCTATGTCACTGATCTTACGAGTGAAAGGTTAGAGAAGCTTATGCCTGCATTTATAGAAACGTTTGAGGGCGCACAGCCCTGTGTAACGGGTATTGGAGTTCAGGCCCTCGCAGCGCCTGAGTTTCAAGTTGAAATGGAATTGATCGTGCGAATCCCCGATTAGAATAAAGGCGCACAGAACCACCCTCCGTAGGATTCTGTGCCCAACAAACACCACTAATTACTCAGCATCAATTGAGCGTCATGCCGGACTCGCGGTCGGTCGAACAACAATATCGCTGGTATCCACATCGTCAGGCTGGTCGATAACATGGGCGATGGCCTTTGCTATGGCATCGGGCTTCAGAGCGATTTCGCGGAAACTCCTCATCGCTTCGGCAGTGCCGGCATCAGTAATGGTATCGGCCAGTTCCGATTCGACTACGCCAGGGTAGACACAGGTAACACGGAGGTTGTTGTGTTCCTGGCGCAGGCCGTCAGAGATCGCCCTCACCGCATACTTGGTCGTGCAATAAACGGCGGCGGTTGGAACAACGTAAAGCCCTCCTATCGAGGAGATGTTGATAACCTGACCGCAGCGCTGAGACTGCATGGTAGGTAGTACGGCTGCGATCCCGTGAAGCACGCCGCGGATGTTGACGTCGATCATGCGGTCCCATTCGTCAATCTTGATCGCAGCCAACGGCGAGAGCGGCATGACACCGGCATTGTTGATGATAACGTCGATACGACCATAAAGCGCCAGCGCTGCATCGGCGAAGGATTTGACGTCTTCGGCTTGGGTAACATCCAGCGGGCGATACTCCACGCTGCCGCCCTCAGAGCGTAAATCATGGGCCAACGCCGCGAGCCGCTCAGTGCGGCGAGCGCCAATAACCAGCCGATGCCCCTGTTTTGACAGAAGTCTTGCTGTGGCCTCGCCAATACCGCTGCTGGCACCAGTTAGAAGAATAACTTTGCTCATAAAAGAATCTCCGTATGGTTTTATTGGAGCGCGCTTGGCTCAGGGACTGGCTGACGATCTATGAGATTTACCAAGGGCGCTCTGTTAGCGGTTTCGATTCGACTCAACATGGCGACGGTGGCAGAACTGGTCACCATGGTGGGGCACGGGGAGGCCCGTTCCAACGACTCGCCGCAGTGTATGTTCTCAACTCCTCTTAAAATGACTATGGCGAACGCAACTGTACGGCTGCTTGAGGCGCTTCGCTCTCCCGAGGAGGCACAGGTCCTGGCGCCCAGCATCGTGCGCGAGATCTGCTACAGGGTTTTGGTTGATGAACAGGGTGGGGCAGTACGAACGGCCCTGGCCCAACAAGGCCAGTTTGGCAGAATCGCCAAGGCGCTAAACCGTATTCACGCCGATTTCGCAGAGCCTCTGGAGGTTGGTCGGCTGGCCAACGAAGTCGGTATGAGCACATCAGTATTTCACGTGCACTTCAAGGCGGTGACGCAAACCAGCCCTCTGCAGTACATCAAGTCCACCCGGTTGCACCATGCTCGCATGATGATGATAAGGGATGGCTTGCCTGCAGCGGCCACCGCTATGCGGGTGGGCTACGAAAGCCCTTCGCAGTTCAGCCGCGAGTTCAAACGCTTCTTTGGGCGTCCACCTGGTGAGGAGGTGCGTGAGATGAAGGCCTTGTTAACGCTGCTTCCGCCAGAACGGATCGAAGCCCTGGCAGTGCCGCATTGAGAGGAACTCACTCAGCGAGTGTCGCCAATGGTGAATTACCATCAATGAGTGTTCTCTGAATCAAGTACTACACTCTTCTCTACAGTCCCACCAATAAGGAGTCAGGACCGATGGGCATTTCGAACCATGAGCTTCACCATGAATTTCCTCAACACAGTGACCTGATAGACCGGCTATCCGAACAAGACGCCCATTTCAAACAGCAACTCAAAGAGTATGCCAAGCTGGATAAGGAAATTTATGCGCTTGAACGGCGAGATGTTCCGGTATCGGACGAAAGTTTTACCCGAATGAAATCAGAACGCGCCCATCTCAAGGACCAGCTTTACAACGCCCTGTTGAAAGCAGCCGACGATTGACCGTCTGGTATTCCAGTTCTCCGGTCATCGCCGACCTTGAGGGCACCCCCCGATAGGTTCGGGGAAAGGGGGTCAAATATCGATCTGGACGTCCTCACTCATTGGCACTGCGCAGCAGGTCAATACTTCGCCTTTGCCTGGCATTATCACCGGGCTTCGCTGATAGTGCACGGCGCCAGAGACCAGTCGGGTGGCGCAAGCACCGCATTTGCCCGAGCGGCAGTTGTAGTTCGGTTTCAGGCCCGCGGCTTCGGCAGTTTCCAGGAGTGTACCACTTTGATGGGTCCATTCAGCTTGGACGCCTGAGCGGGCAAACCTGATATTTGCGCGATCAGGAAGTACCACAGTCGGGGTTATTTCCTCGGATTCACCGAGGTCTCCAGCACCGAAAAATTCATAATGGATATGCGAGCGGTCTACCCCGATTTCACGCAATCCTGAATAAAGTGCGTAAACCGCTGAAGGTTGCCACCCATTCCATGTGAAGCCTGCCACCCGGACCGGAGCAAGGCTGCCACCCATCGGAGCGTAGCGACGCGGGGTTTCTCTTCTTACTCCGAAGTCTCGGTGGCCGTCAACTTTGCCTGTTGTTTTCGCATGGATTCGCCCCGCAGGTTGATCTTGTAGGCGTTGTGTACGAGCCGATCCAGAATGGCGTCTGCCAGAGTGGCGTCA